>NZ_JBRKJK010000005.1:0-257638 GCF_052983295.1 Porticoccus sp. GXU_MW_L64
TTCGCTTGTCAGCACCAGGCGTACTGCGCGCTCACGCACTTCGGGTGAGTATCCAGGTCGTTTGTTCATTGGCTAATCCTCTCAAGAAAATTAGCCTCCAATCAACCCGGGGCGATTCACTCCACGGAAAAATTAATTTTGGATACGGGAATGCTGGCAGCGATAAAATAATCGGCGGCTCGGGAATCGATTATATCTGGGGAGATTATGTTGTTGAAGAAACCTATGATCTTATAAACCATGGAAACTCTGAAACCTATATATCTGAGTCAGAATCAGAAGGTGATGAAAACTATATTGATGGTGGAGATAACAACGATGTTCTATCGGGAGGTATGTTTACAGATACAATTCTAGGTGGGCGCGGTGATGATTTTATTGGTGGATATGCTGGCAACGACACTATAGTTGCAGGAAAAGGCGATGATGTAATTTATGGAGATTCTTCGTTCAAGCCTCTTATTGAATTGACTAATACAGATGATAGCGATCCAGATAATGATGGTGCCAGTATTACTGGCGAAATTGCATGGAATAATGACGGCGAGGAAGGCGTTGAATTTAATGACTTTATTGATGCCGGTGAAGGCGATGATGAAGCCAGCGGTGGCATTGGGAATGATGTCATCCATGGTGGTGCAGGCAATGATGTTTTATTTGGGGATCGCTCTAAAGAACTAAGTGATGAAAATTTCCTGGATGCCAGCTTACACGGAAATGACACAATATATGGTGGTTCTGGTGAAGATTTCATTGCAGGCAATAGTGGCGATGATTTTATCGATGGTGGTACAGAAGACGATATCCTGTGGGGTGATGATCATTTACTGCCTGAAAGTGAACATGGCAATGACACTATATATGGTGGCTCCGGTGAGGACTCTATTACAGGTGGGGCAGGCAATGATCGCCTCTATGGAGGGGAGGATAATGACCAAATTTTTGGCGACGCTGGTGATGATGTTCTTTATGGCGGCGAAGGTGATGACCAGCTTCAGTCCGGCAAAGACAATGACCAAATATTTGGTGGAGATGGTGTTGACCAGATATACACAGAAGAAGGAGATGATCATGCTTGGGGGGGAGAAGGAAACGATCAGTTAATCGGTGGGGAAGGTGATGATTACCTAGCAGGCGGTGCGGGTGATGACGTTATTGATGGCGAAGGAGATAATGACACACTCATAGGTGGCTCAGGAGATGACAGCCTTTATGGCTCAGATGGCGAAGATAAGCTAACTGGTGGCAGTGGAAACGATTATTTGGCTGGAGGTGCAGGAAAGGATACATATTTCTTCTCATCTGGTGACGGCGGTGCCACGATAGATGATACAAGCAGTGCATCCACCCTGGTATTTTCCGGTGGCTTGGCTGCGAGTGACCTTCGTATTTATCAAACTGACACATTAACAACAATTTACTACGGTGCCGGGCTTTCCGACTATGTAGTAATGTCGAATGCTTCGTTTAACTATATTACCAATGTGCAATTCGGCGACACTAATGTGTCACGGAAAGATCTGTTAGCAGCATCACCGGTTAACTCCGATGCTATTCAAACTGACTTGAGGTTGTCCACCCCAGGCGTTTCCCCTGATTCCTTTTTAGTTGCTTCTCAAGACGGTAATTTAATCATTCGGTCAAAAGGTGGGATTGATGGGCTCGATTCAAACACATTCTTAGGTCAGGGCGTTGCTTCTTATCTCGATTTGGATGGCAGCTATGGTGATGTTTATTTCACCGATGATGAAGGCAACATAGTCTCCCCTGATCAAGCTACAACGGTTCAGGTTTCAGGATATGCAGGTCAGTCTACTGATGGGCAACTTAAAACCATTACTTCATTTAATGGCGGTGTTTCATGGTCGTTTACCCCACCTACGGATTTTCGGAGGCAGTCAGATGGACTGCCGGGCGAAATCAGAGGAACCCAATTTGATGACACTATTTTCGGTACAGACCAATTTGACCAGATATTCGGTGGGGGCGGCGATGATTATCTGGTCGCTGTTGGCGAGCGAGATAACTTGCGTGGTGAAGCTGGGAATGACACCTTACAAGCGGCAGGGCTAAAAGGGTCAAGATACAGTAGTGCTGCCTATGGTGGAGATGGAAATGACAGGTTAATCACTGGAGCTGGAAGAAACAATCTATATGGCGGTGATGGTAATGATATATTTGAGATCGGTGTTAGCTATGCGCCTGAGATTGATGTTGAGTTCTATCATGATGTGGCTGGTGGATTGGGTGATGACACTTTTATTGTTAATGCTCAATCAAATTTGAGGATAGGTGAACACGAGTCCAATCTTTCAGGACATGATGTCATTGTATTTGATGAGGGCGTTAGCTCGGAAGATTTGTATTTCTGGGCTTCGGATAACAGGCCATATTTAAACATCTCTTGGGCCGACTCAAACATAGTGATTCATAATTCCAAAGGGCTCGAAAATTCCACGGATACAGAATTTGTCATTGATGAGCTGCGGTTTTCTGACGGCTCATCAGTTCAAATGTCAACAATTCTAGCTGAAATGGAAGCTAATCAAGCTCCCACCTTACATGTAGAAGAGCAAGATCTAGATGTCTCAGTGGGAACCTTGTTCGAAGAGGATTTTTTCCCAAACAGTACGGCGGGCTACACAGTATCAGTCGGTGATACCTTTAGCATTTTGTTGTCAGATGACCTTTTTCAGGATGTCGACACTTCCGATGACATTAGATATGTTTCGTTAAATGTCGTTGGTTATAACCCCTTTACGAATCTAATACTGGATGATGCAGGTGAAGAGGAAGAGGGCGGCCGCGGCGGTCTAGGTGAGGGGCCAGGTGAAGAGAGCGAAGGATCTTCCGGCCCGGAAATCAATCGTTCCCCGGATGGCTATTACTACCCTTCAGGAAATACTGTAGATTTTGATGACTGGGTAACCATTAATCGTGAGACAGGCGAGCTTGTTTTTGATGCCGCACTAGGAGATGCAGTAGGTCTTTATAGAGTGTCGGTAACTGGTGTTGATAAGCGAGGCGGTAAAGTAAGAGCTTTTTTTGACTTTAATGTTGTTGGAGAAACTCCAAACGAAGACCCGAGAATTGCTCCAGAAAACATCGTAGTAAATGTGGGCGAAGAATTCACTGGGGCGTCTCCTTTCGGAGAAATACGTTTTGTGGATACGACTGGGGGTACTTCTAAATATATCCAAAATCCTCCAAGCTGGATTAATGTGACCTACCAATATGGCGAAGCAAGTTATAGAGGCACTCCATCAATTGAAGACGTAGACGATGAATTCACCTTAGAGTATTCAATAGGGAATTCAGATGGTACTTACCAAATTGACCATTCCGTTAGGGTAATCGTAAACGCGCCCCCTGAAGCCATTGCAGACACATTAGGTGGAGTTGAAGACACTCAAGTTATTATTCCAATTGCTAGTATTCTGGGAAATGACATTGATGCTGACCAGGACTCCTTGACTGTAAAAAGTGTGTTCGGTGCTATCAACGGAAGTGTTTCATTAAATACAGTTGATAATACAATCATCTTCACGCCAGAAGCGGGTTTTAACGGAGACGCCACGTTTGAATACACTGTGACAGATGGGTATGTGGAGGACGCAGGCTCAGTTACTGTTACTGTAGCAGCTGAAGATGATGCACCAGAAGGTGAAACAGAAGAGGTTCTTGCTGTCACGGGTAGTACGGTTTCACTAAGTGTGCATGAGTTAGTGTCTAATGATTTGGATCAAGATGGGGATAGCTTGACCATAACTTCAGTTGGAAACGCTGTAAATGGTGTTGTCCAACTGATGCAAAACAATGAGGTGATTGATTTTACTCCAGATGAAGGTTTTGCTGGAGATGCATCATTTGACTACACAGTCACTGATGGCTCATTAACAGACACTGTTACTGTAAGTGTAACTGTTGATAGTTCTGCAAATGCAGTAGATGATTCTATTGAAACACTAGTAAATGAGAATCTCTTAATCAAGATTGATGATTTATTAGCTAATGACCATGATAGTCATGGTAATGATTTGTCGATTGTTAGTGTTTCAAACTCTGAGAATGGAAGCGTTCGACTGCTTGACGAAGAATATATTCTTTTTTCCCCTAATTCAGACTACAGCGGCCCAGCTTCCTTCGAATATGAATTAACCAATGGAAGTGTTTTTGATACAGGGACTGTAAGTATATCTGTAAATGATTCAACTACCCTGAATGAAATTTCTGGCACAAACTCAAATAACTCCTTAACCGGTACGGAAGGTAGCGATCGCATAGAGGGACTCGCAGGTCACGATAATATCGATGGTGCCGGTGGGAATGACACCATCACCGGCGGGACAGGTAACGATACCCTCCGAGGTGGTGATGGTGATGATACCTTCCATGTAGAAGGCACTGATCAAGGTTCCGACCGCTTTATCGGTGGAGAAGGTGCAGACACTGTTCAAGGTGGTAGCGGTGATGATGACATTACTCTCTCAGCTCTCTTGGCCATTGACAGTGTGGAAGCCATCAATGGCGGAACTGGCACTAACCGAGTTTTAGGTACCAGCTCCAACAACACTCTGGATTTCTCCAACACTACGCTCACTGATATCGATTCCATCGAGGGTGGCGCAGGCCACGATAACATCACTGGATCTGCTGGAGATGACACCATCATCGGCGGTACCGGTAACGATACCCTACGTGGCGGCGATGGCGATGATACCTTCCATGTGGAAGGCACTGATCAAGGTTCCGACCGCTTTATCGGTGGAGAAGGAACAGACACCGTTCAAGGTGGCAGTGGCGACGATGACATTACTGTCTCTGCTCTCTTGGCCAGCGACAGTGTGGAAGCCATCAAAGGTGGTGCTGGTACTAACCGTATTTTGGGCACCAGTTCCAACAACACTCTGGATTTCTCCAACACTACGCTCACTGATATCGATTCCATCGAGGGTGGCGCAGGCCACGATAACATCACTGGATCTGCTGGAGATGACACCATCATCGGCGGTACCGGTAACGATACCCTACGTGGCGGCGATGGCGATGATACCTTCCATGTGGAAGGCACTGATCAAGGTTCCGACCGCTTTATCGGTGGAGAAGGAACAGACACCGTTCAAGGTGGCAGTGGCGACGATGACATTACTGTCTCTGCTCTCTTGGCCAGCGACAGTGTGGAAGCCATCAAAGGTGGTGCTGGTACTAACCGTATTTTGGGCACCAGTTCCAACAACACCCTGGATTTCTCCAACACTACGCTCACTGATATCGATTCCATCGAGGGTGGCGCAGGCCACGATAACATCACTGGATCTGCTGGAGATGACACCATCATCGGCGGTACCGGCAACGATACCCTTCGTGGTGGCGACGGCGATGACACATTCTTGGTTGAAGGCACTGATCAAGGCGCTGACCGCTTTATCGGTGGAGAAGGTGCAGACACTGTTCAAGGAGGTAGCGGTGACGATGACATTACTGTCTCAGCTCTCTTGGCCAGCGACAGTGTGGAAGCTATCAACGGTAGTGCAGGTACTAACCGAGTTTTGGGCACCAGCTCCAACAACACCCTAGATTTCTCCAACACCACGCTCACCGATATAGCTTCCATCGAAGGTGGCGCAGGACACGACAACATCACTGGCTCTGCGGGTGATGACACCATCATCGGTGGCATTGGTAATGACACCCTTCGTGGTGGTGATGGCGACGACATCTTCCATGTAGAAGGCACTGATCAAGGCGCTGATCGCTTTATCGGAGGAGATGGAACTGACACTGTTCAAGGTAGTAGAGGTGATGATGACTTCACTGTGTCTGCACTCTTGGTCAGTGATAGTGTTGAAACCATCAATGGCGGAACTGGCACTAACCGAGTTTTAGGAACCAGCTCAAACAACACCCTGGACTTCTCCAGCACCACACTGACCAATATCAACTCCATTGAAGGTGGCGCCGGCCACGATAACATCACTGGATCTGCTGGAGATGACACCATCTTTGGTGGTTCGGGTAACGATACCTTGCGTGGCGGGGCTGGTGACGACACCTTCATCGTGGAAGGTACTGATCAAGGTTCTGATCGTTTTATCGGTGGTGATGGTACCGATACTATTGAGGGTGGTAGCGGCGACGATGACATTACAGTCTCAGCGCTCCTGTCCAGTGATGGTGTGGAAGCCATCAATGGCGGAGCTGGCACTAACCGAGTTTTAGGTACCAGCTCCAACAACACCCTGGATTTCTCCAACACTACGCTCACTGATATCGATTCCATCGAGGGTGGCGCAGGCCACGACAACATTACGGGCTCTACTGGAGATGACACCATCATCGGTGGGGCAGGGAATGATACTCTGAGAGGAGGAGCAGGTGCTGATACTTTCATCTTTGGAGTGGGGGATGGCAATGACACCATCGTTAGCGAAGGAGATGGAGATGTACTTGAATTCACCTCAGGAATCACCAATGACGATTTATGGTTAACTAAAGAGGGCAACCATCTGGTCATCGATCTGATAGGTAGCAACGAAAGCGTTAGAGTCAATAACTGGTTCCTTGATCAAGATAATCAGCTGGATGAAATACAAGCTGATGGAGAAACCTTAAGTCGCGATGACGTTGAGCAGCTGGTTAATGCTATGGCTGCATTCGATGTGCCTGATGGTGTTGGAGCTGTTGTGCCTGATGATGTTAAGCAACAGTTGGAACCGACACTGACTGCTGTTTGGTGATAATGTAGACCTTCCTATTGAAATACAATAGGCGTGGTAGTATTAACAGTACCGCGCCTTTGTTTTTATCAATTGGATCTATGCCATAGGGGTGATGGATAGCTCAATATAGTCGTGCCGGGTTATTGCCGGACTGAGTTATGCGTTGTTGTGCTTTATAGTGAAATTTGCAACGGGCGAAACCACCATAAGTTCAATAAAAACAATAATTTAAGATTTGTTTGGCGGGCTTTTAACCAATTGGTCATAGGTTCGAATCCTATACGACCCACCATACGCAAAAAGGCTACCCAAACGGGTGGCCTTTTTGCGTATGGTGGGTCGTATAGGTACAGCAGAACCTACCCAGGTTCGACAAATCGGCAGGATAGCCGATTTGGGCGCCTAAGGCGGGCGAAGCCCGAACGCCATGGATGGCGTGAGTCAATCCTGTACAATCGACCTGGCAATATTTTCCACGTTTCCAAGGGAGCCCCGGCAGCGCGCAATCGTCGTCCAAATGTGTGCTTGAGGTCGTGGACACGAACTGCAAATCCAGCTGCCTTCTGGCCCGTTTCCAGCCGTTATTGTTGAGCCTCAATGCCGTTATATAGAGGCTCCAGTGTTAAATGACCAATGAAGACAATAAACTATACTGAAAGTCACTAAATTCGCTTTTAGGTGGATATATTTGCATTATTTTATAGTGTTATATAAAAAATCATGATATTTTCAATAATCATGAACAATATGTATTTATATATAGTTAAATGATTGAGCAGGTTTCAACAAGACAGCAGCGGCTGTCTATCCTATTGCGCGCCACATCTGGCTCTATTCGGGTCGATGATGCCATGCGTGCGCTTAATCTTGATCGCTCACACGCAGCGAAGCTGTTGGCTGGCTGGCATAAGCAAGGTGTCATCAGGCGCGTTGCAAGAGGACTATATGTGCCTATTCAGCCAAGTGCTTTGGGGCAAACTCAGGTGCTGGATAATCCGTGGGTATTGGTGTCAGAGCTTTATGAGCCGGGTTATGTGGGAGGCTGGAGCGCCTTGGAGCATTGGGAGCTGACGGAACAGTTATTCCGATCTGTGTGTGTTCTGACCAATAAGCGAATGGCCTATGGTGATCGGATGCATCAGGGCGTCAATTTTTTTGTTAAGCGTATTGCTGAAAACCGTTTGTTTGGTACAAAGACGGTTTGGGTTGAAAGTAAGAAAGTGCTTATCTCAGACCCTTACAAAACAATCCTGGATATTATTGATGATCCCTACCTGGGGGCGGGCTTACAGCATACTTTGGACTGTATGATGGAGTTCAAAAAATCCTATTCTGGTTCTGAAGATTTAAAACGACTCCTCGAATACGCGATTCAGATTGGCAGTGGTGCTTTATTTAAAAAGCTTGGCTTCCTGGCTGAAAGACTGAATTTTGATTCCTCATTTGTCACAGAATGCTCAAAACGCATAACAACCGGTTACGCGCAGCTCGAAAAAACAGGGAAAGACAGGAAGTTGGTAACACGATGGCGCTTGTGGGTGCCAAGGGGATATGAGCAGTGATAACCAAAGACGAAATACTGAGTGTAGCCGATGAAATCGGCCTTACCCCACCTGTTGTTGAAAAAGATTATGTGTTGGGCTGGCTGTTGGCGGCAGTGGATGCTAATGCAGAGCTGTCGGATGCATGGGTGTTCAAGGGCGGCACCTGCCTGAAAAAATGCTACTTCGAAACCTACCGGTTTTCAGAGGATCTGGACTTCACGCTCAAAGATGAGGTGCAACTCGACGAGACCTTTCTGAAAACCCAGTTTGCTTCTATTTCCGAGTGGCTTTACGACGAGGCCGGTATCGAAATTCCTGTCGATAGACTGATCTTTGATGTGCATCCAAACCCCAGAGGTCGTAATTCTTGCGAGGGGCGAGTTTACTATCAAAGCTACTTTGCCAGTGGCAAGCGCAGTATCCCCAAGATCAAGTTTGATTTGACGGCTGACGAGGTGCTGGTTTTACCGCCGTCGAAACAAAAGGTTTTTCACACTTATAGTGATGTGCCGCCAGGGGGAATTCATATTGATTGCTACTCTTATCCCGAAGTCTTTGGCGAGAAAGTCAGAGCACTTGGTGAGCGTGGGAGGCCAAGGGATTTGTATGACGTGATCAACCTGTTCCGGAATGATCATCTGCCCCCTGCGGCAGTGGTTCAAGAGGTGTTGTCTCAGAAATGCGTTTATAAAGGCATCGAAATGCCGGTCTTGCATGATATGGACGGTTATAAAGAGGTACTGTATCGAAACTGGGAACCAATGCTGGCCCATCAGTTACCGGCACTGCCCTCGCTTGAAGCGTATTGGGAAGCATTGCCGGAGTTTTTCGATTGGCTGGAAGGACGAGCCACCGTTGAGAAAACACCGCTTGGCTCTGTATCCAGTAGCGGTGAGGTATTCAGGCCGCTATACGGGCAGCTCGGATTGAAAGCGCTTAACGGCAATTCGTTAGAAATTATCCGCTTTGCTGCCGGTAACCGGTTATGTATTGATCTGGATTACACAGATAAAAGTGGAGTTAGAAAGAACCGTGTTATCGAGCCATATTCCTTGAGGCAGGCCAAAAATGGCAACATTCTTCTCTTTGGCGTTCGGGTTGAGGATGGTGGTATCCGGGCCTATAAGATTGACCAGATAAATAATGCGTCCATCACTAATCAGGTCTTTGTACCGCGTTATCAGGTAGAGCTTAGTCCTTCTGGAGGCACAGCGTTATCCGCGCAATCTTTGGGAGCGCTTGATAGTCTGGATATCCCGCATCGTTCGTCTGGACGCAGGCAGGCAAGGCCTGCAAGAAGGGTAGAATCGGTGCGAAGAACGGCTGGTTTTTCTCAAGGTGGGCCGATATACGTCTACCTCTGCCCTGTATGTAATAAGACGTTTAAGCGCAAGAAGCAAAATCCCAAGCTGAATGCCCACAAGACAAAAGAGGGGTGGCTGTGTTCCGGGCGGGTTGGAATCTTTAAAGGTATAAAAATATAGTATCTTGATTTTTTGCCTATAGTGCGAGCAAGAAATGTGGGTAGTTTTCTATAACCTTTGCATTCTGTACTAACTTTGAAGTCACTGGTTCATATTTATACAGTTCTCCAACTTGTGCGTCACAGCACAAAGTTTCCCCAATATCCCCGCTAGACTGCCCCCACAGCTTGGAAAACCGCCCCGTAGCAGGGTTTTTGAGACGCAGTTCTCGTTGCTGGCCCTGTTGCGACCCGGCCTCGGTTTTCCGAAAAATAATAACTAATGTGAATAACCCCTGGGCCACCGAGCGTTGATATGACCAAAATACACAATACAGTGATTGCCTTATTGTTGGCGGGGCTTTACTTGCCTGCGCTTGCGCAAGAGCCCCTTTCCGAAGCCAGTGCCGAAACCAGTAACGAAACCAGTGCAGAGGCACCTGCCTCTGAGCCGGAAACTGTTGCCGATCTGACCCAAAGCGTTCAGGAATTGAACCGGGATTTGCTGATTCTTGAAGAGGAGCTGTTGTTCCCCACCCATACTCAGGTGGCAGTGTTTGTGTCTATGGATGTGGGTCACTACTTCCGGCTGGATTCTGTCAAGCTGAAAATCGACGATGACATGGTGGCCAGTTACCTGTACACAGATCAGCAAGCTGAGGCACTTTATCAGGGCGGAGTGCAGCGCCTTTATCTCGGTAATATCAAATCCGGTGACCATGAAATCAGTGCCTTCTTTACCGGTGAAGGGCCCAATGGCCGAGCTTACAAGCGCGGTGCCACAATGACTCTGAACAAGGGCACAGAAGCGAAGCAACTGGAGCTGAAAATTACCGATTCCAGCGCCAAACAGCAGCCGGAATTTGAAATTCGCGAGTGGTAACCCAGCCATGTCTCGCCTGAGCCACTGCAACCCGCCGACTTTGCGCAAACACGTTTCCGGAGTGATCACGGCAGTTTTGCTGATGGTTGCCCAAAGTGTTACCGCAAAAACCGAAAAACCGTCTACCGTGCAAGATCTGCGCTATGGCACTGCCCTTTACCATTACTTCCAGCAGGATTATCAGGCCGCGTTAACCGAGTTGCTGATCGCCGAACAACGGGGCGGTATTCAGAATCACGGCGATGCCGGTGAATTGATGCGCGGTGGCCTCAACCTGGCGTTGGATATGGAGCCCCAGGCCACCGAGGTTTTCGAACGTTTAATCAGTAGCGATACCCCACAAGCAGTGCGCAACGCCGCCTGGTTCTACCTGGGCAAATTGCGTTATCAGCAGGGAGACTGGCAGGGTGCCAGTCAAAGCTTGCAGCGAGTGGCGGGAAATTTGCCCAAGGCCATGACGGATGAGTTGCAGTCCCTCACCATCAACCTGGCCATCAAACAACAGGACTACATCAATGCTGAACAGCTGTTTGGTCAGCAGACCGAACTGACTCCTTGGCTCCCTTACATCTACTACAACCTGGGCACAGCCCATGTGCGCGAGGGCAACCGCGAGCTGGGTGTCGGTTATCTGGATGCGCTGGCTGATTTGGAACTGGACAGCGAAGAACATCGCTCCCTGCGGGACAAAGCTCTGGCTGCTTCCGGCTACAGCATGATGCTGGCGGAAAATTATCAGGGGGCCATGGACCGCTTTATTCAGGTGCGCCTGCACAGTCCTCTGATTCAGCGGGCACTGCTGGGATACGGTTGGGCGGCCATGGAACTGGAGCAATACCCCCTGGCTCTGTCTGCCTGGCAAAAGCTGGGAGAGCACTCCAACTTTGACGCCAGCGTCCAGGAAGCATTGCTGGCCGTCCCCCACGTTTACGAAAAACTGCAAGCGCCGGGCCAGGCTTTGGAAGCCTATCTGGATGCGGAAAACAGTTACACCGATCAACTGGTGGAAGTGGAGCAGATTGCCGATAGCCTCACCAGTGAACAGCTGCTGGCGGCTTTGGAACTGGTAGACAGTGACGCTCAACAATCCCTGGACTTGCGGCGTCTGGCGGACTTCCTCAGCTTGCAGCCCCTGCAAAATCGCGCCGTGGATGTGCACCGGCTACTGGACATGCAGGGCCGGCTTGAACAGTGGCAGAGCAAGCTGGATATTTTCCAACACCTGCTGGATCAACGTCGCCAGGCTCGCGGCGACAAACTGCGATTGATTGAACAACGCGAGTTTCCTGCACAGCTGGAACAGATGATGGTGCAGGGCGATCAACGCGCCGCTGAACTGCAGCGCATTATCGACAACAACGACACCATGGCCCTGATGGATGGCGACATTGCCGATTTGTGGCAGCGGGTAGTGCGTTCACAGCAACACCTGGAAACTCTGGTAGCGGCAGGCGAGCTGTCTGCTCAGGAGCAAGCAGACTATCGTGACATCCTGCGCCGCAGCCGTGGCCTGCTGAAGTGGCGTGCCATGGAGCAGTTCCCGGACAACCTGTGGCAGCGCAAAAAAGCGTTGGGGCAGTTTCAAAATGAGCTGTTGGCAGCAGTGGAAAACTTCCGCCACCTGCGGGATGTGATTGAACAGGCACCAGACATTGCCCCCTATCAGGCGCGACTGGATGCTTTGCTGCAACGCTTGCAGGGGCGACAGGGCGCGGTTGCCGCTGCTCTCAATCAGGCGGAAGGTGAATTCCGTGTGGCAGTGCTGGACGAATTGCAGCGTCAGCGCCAACGCCTGCGTTACTACCAATCCCAGGCTCGCCTGGCACTGGCACGGCTTTATGACAGCGGCAACCAGAATGCGCAACAGGGCCCTCAGGAAAGCGATGAGGTGGCGCCATGAAGCGACTCTTGCCCCTGTATTCGCTGTTGATCCTTCTCGGTGGTTGCAGCTGGATGGGCTTTGGCGACAAAAAAGCACCGCCACCGCCCACACTGGCAGAGTTGCAACCGGCTGAACTGCCCGCAGTGGATGTGGAATTGCCCCAGCCGACACTGGAAGATATTGTCGGTCACTACAAATCCGCCCTGGAAGTTGCCGAAGAACCGGAAACCCGCCGCAAAATCGAACGCCGACTGGCGGGCCTGGAAATGCTGCAGAGCGAACAGCGCCAGGTGGATGGCGCAGATGTCGGCCCCTATTACCAGGGTGCGGTAGAGCTGTATCAGGGCTTGCTGAAAAATCACCCGGATCATCAGGGCAACGACCGGCTGCTCTACCAACTGGCAAAAGCCTACGAGCTGGATGGAAAAATTGACCGGGCCATGACCGAGCTGAATCGTCTGGTGAAGGAATATCCGCAGTCGTCATTTTACGGCGAAGCGCAATTCCGCCGGGCGGAGTTGCTGTTCAGCCAGGGCAATTATCGAGACGCTGCACAGGCTTACCAGGCGGTGATCAATCATCAGCAGGGCAGCGGCAGCGCCTTTTACCGCAACGCCCTGTACATGCACGGTTGGTCGCAGTTCAAGCGCAACCGCTACCGGGACTCACTGGATTCCTTTGCCAAAGTGCTGGATGGCCTGATTCCCAATGAGGGCGACCTGGAAAACCTGCCCCGTTCAAAGCGGGACATCGCCGACGACAGCCTGCGGGTGATGAGCCTGGTGTTTTCCTACCTGGAGGGCGCCAAAACCATTGCCGAAGTGACGGCGGAACAGGGCGAGCGCCACTACCAGTATTTGCACTATCAACGCCTGGGTGATCTGTATCTGGACAAGGAGCGCTACCAGGACAGCGCCGACACTTTCCTGGCCTTCGTGAAAGCCTATCCCGGACACGACAAGGCACCGCTGTTCAATGTGAAAACCATTGAGGTATACGGCAAGGGCAATTTCCCCCTGCTGGTACTGGATGCCAAGCGCAACTTCGTCAGTAACTACGGCATTGCCAGCGACTTCTGGCAGCGCAAGGGCGAGGCGGTGCGTGACACCCTGCGGCCTCACCTGCACAGCTACCTCACCGAGCTGGCCAAATATCAGCACGCCGAAGCCCAGGCACAGCAACGTGGCCTGAATGACACTTCCCTTAAAAGTAAGAAAGCCAAAACCGGCACCAAGCCGACAGTTGCCCAAGTGCAACAATCCTTTTTGGCGGCGGCGAACTATTACAGAGAATTTATCGCCACCTTCCCGGCCGACAAAGCCACGCCGGGAATGGTGTTCCTGATGGCGGAAAGTCTGTACGAAGGTGGCAATCTGCCCGCTGCCATCACCGCTTATGAGCAAGTGGCTTATGAGTATCTCGGTAAAGACAGATACCTCAGTAAAGACCAGGGCGCCGAGGCCGGTTACTCGGCAATTCTTGCCTATGACAAATACCTGGCGAGCACCTCACTTGACCCGGAGCAGGATCAGCGGTGGCAGTACCGCAAAATCGACAGCGCCCAGCGCTTTGCCAGCCACTATGCCAGTGACAAGCGCGCGGTGCCGGTGTTGACCAAATCCGCAGAACAATTACTGGCGTTGAAAGACTACCCCCGCGCCATCGACGCCGCACAAAAAGTCACCGACTGGCAGCCTGCACCCCAGGTTGATTTGGCGCGCACCGCCTGGCTGGTGCAGGGTCACAGCCAGTTTGAATTGCAGCAGTTTGAGCCCGCGGAACAAGCCTATCGCGGCGCGCTGGCGCTGATGGTTGGCAAGTCGCAGCAACAGGCGCGCCAGCAGACCACCGAACGCCTGGCAGCCACGGTGTTCAAACGCGGCGAACAATTGCTGGCGGCAGACGATAAGGCCGGGGCGGTAGAGCAGCTGTTGCGTATTCAGGCTCTGTCTCCCGGTTCGGAAATTGCCATTAAAGGGCAGTACGATGCGGCGGCCTACCTGATGGATTTGGCCCAGTGGCAACAGGCGGAAAATGTGCTGGTGGCGTTCCGCCGCAATCACGGCAAACACAAGCTGGCGGCCACCATTCCGGCCAAGCTGACCGTGGTGTATCAGGAACAGGAGAAGTGGCAACCGGCGGCAGAGTCCCTGCTGGCCATGGCTAACGGCAGCGATGACCCGGAAGTGAAAAGGGAATCTCAATACCTGGCAGCAGAAATGTACGAAAAAGCGAAAAACTGGCAAAAGGCCATTGAGCATTTTCGCGACTACGCCCACAGCTACCCGGAGCCGTTTGCTGTGGTGACGGAGGCCCGTTACAAAATGAGCGAGCTGTATGTCACCACCAAAGAACCGCAAAAGCGCCGTTATTGGCTGCGCAAATTGATTGATGGCCACAAGCAGGTGGGCCACAAGGCGAAGGAGGGCGGCGAGCGCTCCAAATACCTGGCGGCACTGTCTGCCAACGTATTGGCGGACGATCAATACCAGGTATTCAAAACCATCGCTTTAAAGCTGCCACTGAAAAAAAGCCTGAAGAAAAAACGCGCCGCCATGGAAAAAACCATTGCTGCCTATCAAGGCGTGCTCGATTACGGCGTGCAGGAATTTACCACTCAGGCCAGTTTTCAGTTGGGTTCCGTGTACGCTCAGTTAAGCCGCGATCTGATGAATTCCCAGCGCCCCAAGCTCAACGAGTTGGAGCTGGAACAGTACGAACTGCTGCTGGAAGAACAGGCCTATCCGTTTGAGGAAACCGCCATTGATATTCACCAACGCAACGCCCAGCGCAGCTGGCAGGGCATTTACGATCAATGGGTAAAACAGAGCTTTGCAGCTCTTGCGCAACTGATGCCAGGGCGCTACCAAAAGCCGGAAAAAACTGCGGAGATAAGTCGTGATATTCAGTAGACAGGCGACAGGCGACAGTCAACAGAGCGTCATCGCAAGCACAGCGCGGCGTTCCGGTGTTTTGGGGTTGGCCTTTTTGCTGGCCAGTTGCGGCTCGCTGCCAGTGGTTGTTGAAAAGCCCCAGAATGTGTCTGATCCGGTGGCAGAGAATGCGCAACAAGCCGCAGAGGTCCGGTTGCCAAACCCCTATCTGCAAAAGCGTCAATCTGTACCCGCTGCCGCTCAAAAGCGCTTTAACAAAGCATTGGAGTTGATGGATGCCAGGCAGTGGAAACAGGCGGAAGAACCGTTGCTGCAAATTACCATCGACTACCCAAAACTGTCCGGTGCTTATCTCAACCTGGGAATTTGCTACCGCCAGCTAGGGGAACACAAACTGGCGCAAGACTACTTTGCTGAAAGTATTCGTGCCAACGCCAACAATCTGGAAGCCTACAACTGGCTGGCGCTGGTAAAGCGGGAAAATGGTGAATTTGCCGAGGCCAAAACGCTTTATGAACGAGCCCTGACCCTGTGGCCCGACCACGCTAAAAGTCACTACAACCTGGGTGTGCTTAACGAACTCTATTTGGGCGACCTGCAAAGTGCCAGCCATCACTTTGGCCAATACCAAAAGTTGCTGCCGGAACCGGACAAAAGAGTGGCGGGCTGGATAAAGGATTTACAACGGCGTATTAATGCGTTGGCAGAAAACAAGGTGACGCCATGAAAAATTCTTTCCGTACCGTCATTGCGAGGAGCGTAGCGATAACGGCTGCAGGGCTGCTGATGGCTTCTTTGCCTGTCTCATCCCAGGCTGCAGAATCCCTCCCCGATAACAAAAAAACCAAAAAACCAGTGCGCGGCGACTCCGCTATTGTCACTTTGCAATCCACCATTACCGGTAACCGGGAGCAGCCTAAGGTGCTTTACATCGTGCCCTGGCAAGCGCCAGACGGCCCGGAAGCTCTGCGGCAGGGTTTTCAAAGTGACCTGGATGAATTGTTCCGGCCGGTGGAGCGCAATGAATTTTTGCGCCAGTTGAAGCATCGCGGTGTGCCATTGACGACTGCGCCACAAAAAGACAAATAGTCACCGCCACTACCTTGAAAACTGTTAGGCAGTTCACGGTTATTTGCCTTCTGAATAGGCATTGTTGGCACTGCATGAACCGGTAAAACCGATAATAAATACCGGCGAATAAAAAGGGCGCTTCTAAAAATAGCGATATTTTTGTGAGAGCAAGGCGGCGGCGCACGCAGACCCGCAGTGTATAAGGCATACATGAGGACTCGAGTACGACGCCAACGCCGCTATCGCGGAAATAGTGCATTTTTAGAAGTGCCCAAGAATTAAAAATCTATTTTTACAGCCTACGGTCAAACACAAAGGGTGAACCTATGGAATTCCTCAATACGATGCTGCGCTTCTTTCAGCAGGGCGGCCACTTTATGTACCCCATTGCCATTGCTCTGGTGTTTGGCCTGGCCATTGTTGTAGAGCGCTGGTTGTTTTTAACCCGCACCACGGTTGCCAACCGACGCGCCTTTGAGCGCATGTTGCCCATGTTGCGCAAAAAAGATTTTCTCGGCGCCCAGCAACAGGTTGCCAATAACAAAGTGCCCATTTGTCGTATTGTCGCTTCTGGTATTTCCCGCATGTCGCAATCACCCCGTCGCAACGAAATTGAAGCGGCCATGGAGGAGGGCATGATGGAAACCCTGCCGCGACTGGAAAAACGCACTCAGTATCTGGCTACACTGGCAAACATCGCCACGCTGTTGGGCCTTCTGGGTACCATTATCGGTTTGATTGCCGCCTTTACTGCGGTAGCCAATGCAGACCCCACCGAGAAAGCCACACTGCTGTCGCAGAGTATTTCTGTGGCCATGAACACCACCGCCTTTGGTTTGATGGCGGCCATTCCCCTGTTGCTGGCGCACTCCATGCTGCAAACCAAAACCACCGAGATTATCGACAGCCTGGATATGGCTACCGTGAAGTGCCTCAACCTGCTGTCTGGTGAAAGCAAGGCCCAGACTCGCACTCGCAGTAACGATCCGGCACCGAAAGGTGGCAGTGGCAATCCGGCTCCGGCACCCGCTTGATTTATGCCAACAGCGATTGAATTTTTCACTGTTTATTAACGTCGAGGGGATTTACTGATGCAGCGAGGCCGACGCCACAGCCGCCGGGGTTTTCAGGAAGCGGAACTGGACATCACGTCCTTTATGAACCTGATGATTATTCTGGTTCCGGTTCTGCTGATGAGCATGGTGTTCTCCCACATCACTGTGCTTGACCTGAAGTTGCCGGATTTGAATCAGGCCGGTTCCAACAGCGATGAGAAAAAGCAGTTGGAACTGGTAATCCGCGATACGTATATCGACGTAAATTACCCTCAGGGAATCACTCTTAAGCGCATCGAAAATACCGAAGAAGGTCACGACTTCCAGCTGCTTTCCAGCGTATTGCAGGAAGTCAAACGCCAGCTGCGCGACAAGGAAATTGAAAAGCGCGACATTCTGATTCTTTCCGAGCCGGACACCAGTTATCAAGCCATTGTCAGCACCATGGATACCTCTCGTTCGTTTACCACCGTGGTGGCGGCGTCTGCAGTGCAGGCAGAGTTGTTCCCGGAAATTTCGTTGGGAGATGCACCACTTCTTGCGGATAAAAAGTTGCCCGGTAATGGCAAAACCATAGCGGCTGTCAATGCACAAAAAGGAGCGGTGCAATGAAACAGTCCATGCGCGCCAAACGCTTGTCGCGACACCACAAGCGGATGAATAAAACCTCCAAGCTCAACCTGGTGTCGTTGATGGATATTTTTACCATTCTGGTGTTCTTCCTGCTGGTGAATTCCTCCGATGTGGAAGTGCTGCAGAACAATAAAGACATCAAATTGCCCGAATCCGTTGCCGAACAGAAGCCGGAACTGAACTTGGTGGTGATGGTTAACAACGAAGACCTGATGGTGTCCGGCAGGCCACTGGCCAAAGTGACGGACATTTACAGTGACACCTCCGATGAAGACGACCAGATTGCGGTATTGCGGGACGAATTGAAATATCAGATAGAACGCCGCCCTCAACTCACCGAGCTGGAGAAAAAACGCGGCCGCGCCGTCACTATTATGGGGGACCAAACGGTGCCCTATAAATTGCTCAAGCGGGTCATGGTCACCTGTGCCGCCAACGAGTATCGCCATATTTCCCTGGCGGTGAGCCAGGTGCCGATAGAGTCTCTGGAGCAGCCTCTTGAGCAACCGGATGCAGGCACAGAACAAACCGATTCTGTGGCGGTGCGCTGATATGACTGCGGCCATGAGTGTTCATTCCCATTCCCCCAACCTGCAACTGGCCTGGTCCGGCTGCTTTGATATCGATTACGATTTTCGGCGCATCCTGCGGATTTTTCTGATCGCTTTTGTGGTCATTGCCATCGCGGTTCCCTTTATTCCGGTGCCGGAAATCCCCCGCGCCGAGCAGGAAATTTTGCCGCCGCAACTGGCGCAGGTGGTGTTGGAAGAACAAAAATTGCCGGAACCGAAAAAAGAGCCGCCGAAACCAAAGCCAAAACCCAAGCCCAAAAAGCCGGAAGTTCAAAAAAAGCCGGAACCCAAACCAAAACCCAAGCCAAAGCCCGAGCCGGTTAATCGTTTGGAAGACGCCCGCAAGGTGGCCTCGCAAAGTGGCATCCTGCAATTCCAGGACGACCTGGCGGCATTGCGGGACAACCTGGATATGGCGCAGCTCAACCAGAACAACCTCAGCCGGGGTGTATCCGCGGCCACTGAAGTGAAGCGTTCGGTGATCAACTCCGGCGCGGCGGGCACCAGTGGTGGTATCAATACTGCCAACCTGAGCACCGACGTGGGGGGCACCGCCCTGTCCGGTCGCGAAACCACCAAAGTGCACAGCACCGCTCAACAGGGAGTGGCCAACGGCAAGCGCGCGGCGCGCAACAGCCGTGGGGTGGCCGGTCGCAGTGACCAGGAAATTCGCCGGGTGATGGACCAGAACAAGGGCGCCATCTTTGCCATTTACAATCGCGCCCTGCGCAAAGCGCCGGAGCTGGAAGGCAAGGTCACCGTCAAACTGGTGATTGAACCCAACGGTAAAATATCCAGTGCCACCCTTGTCAGTAGTGAGCTCAACGACAAAAGCCTGGAGCGCAAACTGCTGGCGCGCATTCGCTTGATTGCCTTTAAAGCCGCATCGGTGGCCCGCACCACCCTGAACTACTCGTTCGACTTCCTGCCGCAGTAGTTCCCTGTATTTGTGTCATCCTGAGCACAGCGAATAATCTCTATGTGATTCCGACGACGAGATCTATCGCTGCGCTCAAGATGACATTGCGTATGGTTGAAGATCAACGTTGCAGTATCATCCCCGCTATACTTACCGATACCCACCCTCCCGGAACCACCGTTATATGGACATTTCCTCCTCCAAGGAAAAAACTGATACCCCGGCCAAGAAAAAGCGCTGGCGATTGCCCATTGCTTTTAAGCTGGGTGTCAGTATCAGTTTGCTGTTGGTGCTGGGCATGGCGGCTCTGGCCTGGGGGATGCTTGCCTATCAGCAGCGCGCCAACTATCAGCAGGCGGAAGAATTTGGCGATGTCATTGCCGGGCAGCTGGCCGCCAGTGTCACCGAACCGCTGTTTGCCGGGGGGCAGCTGGAGCTGGATGTACTGCTCAACAATGTCACTCTCAACAAACGCATTATGGGAGCGGCGATTTTTGACCACGAATATCACTTGCTGGCCAGCTCCGGAGTGTTGCCGCGCCCCAACCTGATTGACTTTGATAGCCCCGGTCAACGCCTGAGATTGGCGGACTTTGACGAGAATGCCGCTTTCCCCACCATGATTTTCAAACGCGCCCTGCTGCGCGTCAGCCCGGTGGTGTACCGGGAAGCCACCGGGGGTTATGTGGTAGTGGCGCTGCCGGAAGCCTCCACTGAGGCAGCGTACAAACAGGCGGTGCAGGCGGTTATTGTGATTGCGATTTTGCTGTGTTGCACCATCATTCCGCTGGCACTGATCATGGGCAAGCGCATGTCGCGGCCCATTCAACGCCTGGTGGAAGCCACCGAAGCCATTGGCAGCGGTGGCGTGTACAGCATTGCCGACCGCCGCAGTGATGAAATTGGTGAGCTGATCGAAGCCATTAACAATATGGGCAGTCACCTGTTGCACAAATCAGAAGTGGAAAGCCGCCTGGAGCTGTTGCTGTCGAAAGGTGTGGCCCGCAAGGTGATCAAAAACCTGGATACCGTCAGTATTGGTGGTGAGCACGTCAATGCCACCGTGCTGTTTGCGGATATTGTCGGCTTTACCAGCATCTCTGAAAAATTGACTCCCCAGCAGGTGAGTGAATTCCTCAACGAATTTTTCAGTTACCTCAACCGCTGCTGCCGCTTCTTTTTTGGCTCTATCGACAAATACATCGGCGACTGCATTATGGTGCTTTTCGGTGCTCACGAGCCCGACGAAAACCAACAGTACAACGCCCTTGCCTGTGCGGTGGTGATGCAGCGTTTTCTTGCCGGGCTCAACAAACAGCGCCAGCGCCAGGGCAAATTCCCGGTGAATTTACGTATTGGTATTAACAGCGGCGACATGGTGGCTGGCATGATCGGCTCGCCAGAACGCATGGAATACACCGTGGTTGGTGATGCGGTGAATCTGGCATCGCGGCTCTGTGCGGAGGCGGATGGTGGCCAGATTGTGATTGAAGAATCTCTTTACCAGTCCATTAACGAACAGCATCGTCTGGATGTGGAGGAGAAAAAAATAATCAACGTGCGTGGCAAAAGCGAGCCGGTTCACATTTATAATGTTCAGGGTATTCACTTCAAACGGCGTCAATTTGTGGAAGATTTGCTGGACGATATGATTAATCATGGGGCCAAATTGTAATGCGCTTACTCACAGTCCTGTTTGCCAGCCTGCTGCTGTGCTCTTGCAGCAGCACGTTATTGTTGAATGAGGCGGATATTCCCGCTCGCCTGGAGCAGCTGATTGCCGACCAGCAATTTCGTCGCACTCTCGCCATTATCGACAACATCAAACCTCAGTCCCCGCTTTATCAGCAGCTGCAACAGTTGCGTCAGGACGTGGTGGTGAATATGGAGAGCTACGACAGCGATGTGGTTGCCCGGGCAGCCACGATGCAAAAAAACAACCAATGGCAGCAGGCTAAAAATGCATTCGAGGACGCGCTGCCCCGGCTGCCCAAAGACAGCCGCAGCCATGCGGCTTATCAGACGTTTTTGGAAAAACGCAGGGCCTATATAACCAGTCAGGAGCTAAAGCTGAATTTGCTGCTGGGAGAGCGCATGGTGGAGGAGGGCGAATATCGTCACAACATCCAACAGGCCGACCCCGCATCCTGGTCCGCAAGCTGGGCCTGGAAGCGCTACCAGAGTCGCCGCGATGATGTGGCGGAATACCTGGCCAGTCAGGGCTTGACCGCACTGGATAACAACGACTACGGCAACGCCAAAAAATACCTCAAGCTCGCCCAGCAACTGAAGCCGGACAATAATGTCCGGTCCGCGTTAAACACCATCAACGATGAACTGGATAAGCGCTGGAGCAAATACCTGCACAAACGTGAACAGGAATACAACGGCATGGTGGCCCAGTACCGCAAGGCCGTAGACAGCAAGGCCTTTCCGTTGGCGCAGCAATTATTGGCAAAATTGCAGCAGCTCAACCCCAAAGACAATGGCAACAAGCAACGACAGCAGCAGTTGGATGCCGCCATTGATGCCGAGATTACCAGCGCTATCGCCCGTGGCGAAGCCGCCTACTCAGATGGCGATGTCAAACAGGCGCTGCGTATCTGGCGCACCGCCAGCGACCTGGCGCCGCAACACGCGGAGCTGTTGCAACACATCAGCCGGGCGGAGAAATTTCTGGAGAATTATGAGTCTTTGAAGTGAGGTGTTGCTTCAGTTGCTCACTTTGTTTCAAATGGTCGCACGTTGCACGTTGCACGTTGCACGCTAAAGACTTACTCCCTGCTTTTGTCATTCTGAGCGCAGCGAAGAATCTCGTGCAAAAATCGAGGTATAAGATCCTTCGCTGCGCTCAGGATGACGGCGGAGCAAAGAATGGTGTTTAGCGTGCGACGTCAGACGTGCGACGTGCGGCCACTAAAAATTACGCTACAATAGCGCCTTTTCAACTGCCGCCTATCCATGGAAGCCCGCCCGCATTTTACCTTCGCACTGCTTCACCCCCGCTACTGGCTTACCTGGCTGTGGTTGACCTTGTGGCGTCTGCTGGTTTTGCTTTTGCCGTTTCGGGTTCAGCTTTTTCTGGGGCGGGGTTTGGGGTGGTTGTTGGCCAGGGCGGTACCTCGGCGGCGCAAAATAGCGGCTCGCAATCTGGAAATCTGCTTCCCCGAGTTGAATGGACAACAAAGAGCCGAGTTGTTGCGCAGGCACTTTCACAGTGTTGGTATTGCCACTTTTGAAACCGGCATTGCCTGGTGGTGGCCCAACTGGAGATTTCAGCGCCTGCTGCGCTTTACCGGCCTGGAGCATTTCGACCAGTTGGAGGGCCGCGGTGTACTGCTGATGGCGCTGCACTTTACCAATCTGGAAATCGGCGCTTCCGCCATGTCTACCCAGGTGTGCATGGATGGCATGTACCGCCCCAACAATAACCCTGTGTTCGACTATGTGCAGCGCCGTGGCCGAGAGCGCCGGGTGGCCGGTGGCCGGGTTTACCCTCGGCGGGATGTGCGCGGTGTTCTCAAAGCATTAAAAGACGGGCGCATTCTGTGGTACGCGCCGGATCAGGATTACGGCCCCCAGCAGAGTATTTTTGCACCGCTGTTTGGCCAGCAGGCCGCCACGGTGATGGCCACCGGCAGGCTGGCGGGCAAAAGTGGCGCTGCGGTTATGCCGTTTACCCATTATCGTCGTACCGATGGCAAGGGCTACGATATTCATATTTACCCGCCGCTGGATGGTTTTCCCACAGGGGATGATCTGGCGGATGCCAGCCATATCAACAGCCTGGTGGAGCAGTATGTTCGCCAGCACCCGGAGCAATATCTGTGGGTTCACCGGCGCTTTAAAACCCGTCCGGAGGGAGAATCTCCATTGTATTTCTAGCGAGGCCTCTTGAGCCCCCGCCCGGCGACCAGTACCATAGCCCTCCTTTTTACTTTCTTCATGCTTTCTTCAGGACATCCAATGATCACCGGTAGTATTGTCGCTTTGGTTACCCCCATGTTGCCCACCTCAAACGAAGTGGACTGGGACGGGCTGAAACAGTTGGTAGACTGGCACATCGACGCCGGTACCAGTGCCATTGTTGCCGTGGGAACCACCGGTGAATCAGCGACCCTGAGCATGGATGAGCACAAGCGGGTGATCAAGGCGGTAGTAGACTATGCCGCTGGTCGCATTCCGGTGATTGCCGGTACCGGTGCCAACTCTACCCAGGAGGCGTTGGAACTCACTACCCAGGCCAAAGAGGTGGGTGCCGATGCCTGCCTGCTGGTCACCCCCTACTACAACAAACCCACTCAGGAAGGTCTGTTTCAGCACTTCAAGGCCATTGCCGACAAGGTGGCTATCCCCCAGATTCTCTACAATGTGCCCGGCCGTACCGCCTGTGATATGTTGCCAGAAACCGTATTGCGCCTCGCCGCAGTAGACAACATTGTCGGTATCAAGGAGGCCACCGGTGACCTGGAGCGGGCGCGGCAATTGATCGATAGCTGTCCGGACGGCTTTGCCATTTATTCCGGTGACGACATGACGGCCACCGAACTGATGCTTATGGGGGGGCACGGAGATATTTCCGTCACTGCCAATGTAGCCCCGCAATTGATGTCGCAAATGTGCCGGGCAGCCCTGGAAAGCGATGTTGAACAGGCGCGGGCTCTCAATGCTCGACTGGATGCATTGCACCATGCCATGTTTGTGGAGTCCAACCCGATTCCGGTGAAGTGGGCTCTGCTGGAAATGGGGCGCATCCCCGCCGGTATTCGCCTGCCGTTAACCCTGTTGTCTGCTGAACAGCAACCGGTGGTTCGCGCCGAATTACAAAAACTTGAGCTGGTTTAGGAGATTCCCTTTGCTGTACAAAACCACGTCCATTGCATTACTCAGCTTGTGGCTTTCCGGTTGCAGCCTGTTTGGTGATACTTTCCGCGACCGCAGCAACGACTATCAATTGGCGGAAGAAGTGGCGGCTATCGACACTCCCGCCAGCAGCGTGGATGGTGCTATTGCCGAGCTGTACCCCATTCCCGCCATTCCCGACGATTCCATCATTCCCGGCGAGTTTCGAGTGCCCAGACCCCAGCGGGCTTCGCTGGCGGCGTTTGAAAAACAGGTAAAAATTCAGTCCCTGTCCGGCAAAAGCTGGGTACTGGTGCAGGCCAGCCCGGATCGGGTGTGGCCGGAAATTCGCAACGTACTGACCCGCAATGGCATTCTGGTGGAATCCCTCAATGCCAAAGAGGGCTTGATTGAAACCGTATGGGTCAACTACAAGGAAGACGAAAACGATTCCCACCGCTATCGCCTCAAAGTGGAACCCGGTGTGCAATTTAATACCACCGAAGTCAGCGTAGTGCACAACAGCGCCCCCAAAGGTGATGAGCGCGTTACCGACTGGGCACTGGAATCCGACGACGAGGCCAAGGAAAAGGAATTGCGTCAACTGGTGGCGGAAGCCCTTGCCGGAGATATTGGTAACAGCTCGGTATCACTGCTGGCGCAGACCATTGGCGGTGAGGCCAAAGTGGAAGTGCACAGCGCCAGCGGCCAGCAGCCCTATGTGCTGATCAAGCTGGATTTCCCCCGCTCCTGGGGGGCCGTGGCCTATTCGCTGGACGACCGCGATGGCAGTGGTGCCTTTGCCATTGTTGACCAGGATCGCAGTGCGGGTGTTTTCTACGTGCGCCATAAAGAACTGGACGAAAAAGGCGGTTGGTTCAGCGGCTGGTTCGGCTCTGGCGACGACAAAGAAATTCGCCGTGTGGATTACCACGTTACCACCACCCAGGTGGATCGCGGCGTGGAAGTGCGCATTGCCAACCCCGATGGCAGCCTGTTGGAGCCCAACGAAGCGCTGCGGTTGTTAAAAGAGATACGCGGTAATCTATCCTGATTTTGACTATTGGGCACTTCTAAAAATGCACTATTTCCGCGATAGCTGCGTTGGCGTCGTACTCGAGTCCTCATGTATGTCTTATACACTGCGGGTCTGCGTGCGCCGCCGCCTTGCTCTCGCGAAAATTTCACTATTTTTAGAAGCGCCCAATTGCTAACATTCGCCTCCCTCGGTAGCGGCAGCCAGGGTAACGCTACCCTGGTGGAGGCTGCGGATACCTGCCTGTTGGTGGACTGTGGTTTCTCCATGCGGGAAACCGTGCGCCGCCTCAGCCAGCTGCAGCGAACCCCCGATCAACTCAGTGCCATTCTGGTCACTCACGAACACGGCGACCACATCAAAGGCGTTATGCCTCTGGCGCGCAAATACGGTTTGCCGGTGTACCTGACCGGCGGCACCGCCAAAGCAGTTGCCGAGCGCATTCAGAACGTGGATATACGCCTTGTGCGTGACGCCGAACAGTTCACTATTGGCGCTCTGCGGGTGCAGCCCGTGGCGGTGCCACACGATGCCAGAGAGCCAGTGCAGTATCTGTTTTACCACGGCGATTTGTGCCTGGGGGTGCTCACCGACCTGGGGTCCATTACTTCCTATGTGAGCGAATGCTACCAGCGCTGCGATGGCCTGTTGCTGGAGTGCAATCACGATTTGCAGATGCTCGCCAGCGGCCCCTATCCGGCATCGCTGAAACAGCGTGTCAGCGGGCCCTGGGGCCATCTCAATAACCACCAGAGCGCCGATTTTCTCAGTCAGCTCAATGGCAGTAGTTTGCAGCATTTGGTATTGGGCCATATCAGCTTGCAGAACAATTCCCTGCAGCGGGTGCGAGAAGCGGTTAGGCCGCAATTGGGTGGTGTTGGCCGGGTTCATTACGCCTGTCAAAACGAAGGCTTTAGCTGGCTGCAATTGGATTGAATCTGTGAGCTTAGGCTTCAGGCTTGAATTAAGCTGTTAAGAGAAGTTTGTAAGTTGTTGATTTTTCGTTGTTGTCCACAAGTCAATATTGACCGATCATTTATTTGTAAAAAGCCTTTTGATTTTCTTTTGATGCTATAAAAAATCTATAAGCTATTGAATTAAAAGTACTTAAACTGCTGTTTAAAAAATGTCCAATTTGTTGGTGGCCACGGAGATACGGGCACTTGCGACACTTACAAAAAAGTTATCCACGGCGTTATCCACAGGATATGTGAGTAACTGAAATTTTGCCGCAAAGCGATTGTCAACAGCAGGGATTTGTTGACGTTGTCGCAAACTGTTACAGGCGCCCTTGTGGTTGCTTGATGCATCCCGGAAAATACACCGCGTTTTTACGTCTCAGAATATGGGCCACAAAATATGGAGAATACAATGAAAAATCCTGGCAAAAAATCACTGCTTAAAGCGGCCATGGTGGTTGCTCTTGCGGCAACTGTTGCCGCTTGTACCACCGTTAATCCTTACACTGGAGAACAGCAAACCAGCAAGGCGGCCAGCGGTGCTGGCATTGGTGCTATTGCCGGTGCTGTAGTGGGCGCCATTGCCGATGACGGCGATCGCAAAAAAGGCGCCTTGCGCGGCGCCGCTGCCGGAGCCTTGCTGGGCGGCGGCATTGGCTACTACATGGATGTGCAGGAGAAACACCTGCGCGACCGTCTGGTGGGCACCGGTGTTCAGGTTCAGCGTGAAGGCGACAATATCCGCCTGGTGATGCCCAGCAATATCACCTTTGGTGTGGATCGTTATGACGTGCGCTCCGAGTTTTACCCAACCCTGGAATCTGTATCCTTGGTGATCGACGAATTCGACCAGACCAACGTGCGTGTTTACGGCCATACAGACTCCACCGGCTCCGATGCTCACAACCAGACTCTGAGCGAACGGCGCGCTTCCAGTGTCGGGCAGTTCCTGCAGGCGCAAGGTGTTTCCGGCGCTCGTATTTCCACCTTTGGCTACGGTGAAAAATACCCGGTAGCCAGCAACAGCAGCACCGCAGGCCGCCAGCAAAACCGCCGTGTGGAGCTGGAGCTGCAACCTCTGGATCAACAGTAATTGAAAGCGCCCTGTGCGCTCAGTGCCGCCCCCGGCTTTGACAGCAAGGGGCAGGCGCTGGCCGCGGAGCTGGGCCTGGAATTGGTACCCTGGCCCGACCACAAGCCATCGCAGAACTTGCCTATCGAGTACGCGATGGCTTTTTTGTGCTTGTTGACTGTGGATGAGCACGGCCTGGGCCTGCAGCTAACCGGGCCCGATGCCCCCGGCCCGGTGCGCTGCGAATTTGCCTCGGGAGCTGCTGCCCACCGCCGTCAGTATGGCGGTGGCCGCAAGCAGGATATTTCTCGCGCCATCGGTCTGGACAAACGCCCGGAATTGCAAGTGCTGGATATGACAGCGGGCCTGGGTCGCGATGCTTTTGTACTCGCCACCCTGGGGGCCAGGGTGACGTTGCTGGAGCGCAACCCGATAGTGCATGCTCTGTTGGCAGATGGCCTGCAACGGGCATCTCAGGCAGCGGATCAGGAGCTGCGCAATATAGTGGCGCGCATGGAATTGTTGCGACAGGATGCGTTGCTGGCAGAGATGCCGGTGTTGGCTACCCAGGCGGATGTGGTTTACCTGGACCCCATGTTCCCCGGCCGACAAAAATCCGCCAAAGTGAAAAAAGACATGCAGGCGTTTCATGCGCTGGTGGGTGACGACGGGGATGCAGACCAGTTGCTGCCAATGGCTATAGAGGTGGCGCGCTACCGGGTAGTGGTAAAACGCCCTGCCAAAGCGCCTTACCTGAACGACTGCAAACCGGGCTACAGCCTGAGTGGAAAATCCACTCGCTACGATATTTACAGCAAGCGCAAACTGGCGTAGCTATTCAGTTATGTCCCGGGTTTCGCTTCGCTTCACCCGGGCTACTCACCGGTCTTTTTCAGCGCAAAATAATTGCCGCCCAGAATCATCACTACGCCTGCAAACGCCGTTGCTGTCCATTGGTAATTTTCAAATAACGTGGATAAGCCAAGGGCTACCAACGGGATCAACAGGGCGCTGTAGGCGGCGCGTTCCGGGCCGATACGCTGTATCAGCAGCAGGTAACAACCAAACGCGATAACAGTGCCAAATACCACCAGAAAACCCATACTGGTCAGGTAGGGCAGCGTCCATTCCATAGTAAACGGCTTGTCCATTATTAGTGCCACCAGCAGCATCAGCAGCGTGCCGTAAGCCATGCTCCAGGTATTTGTTTGCACTACCGGCAAACCCTGCTGGCCGTTGCGGGCGGCGGCCATATTGCCCAGCGAGGCCACAACCGGGGCGCCAAGGCCAAACAACAGGCCGACAAATGCCGAGCGGTCCCATTGTGATTGCTCAATTTCCGGGTAGTAAATCAACCCGACCCCCACAAAGCCAATCACCGCCCCCAGCAAAACCCGTGGCTCAAATGGGCGCTTTAACAGCAGCCTGCCATTAACAATGTTCAAAAAGATAATGGTGGTAAACATCACTGCCACAATGCCACTGGTGATGTGTTCTTCCGCCAGGTAAACAAACCAGTAGTTGATGGCGAACAGGCAGCTGCCCTGATAGAACAGATAAGGGTGGTGATGGCGCTCAATGCGCAGGTTGAGGTTTTTGTAACGGCACCACGCCAGCAGCAGTAAAACCGCCAGGGCAAAGCGATACACCAGGGAAATAAGCGGGTCTACCACGCCCAGCTGGAAGGTGATGCCCAAAAAAGTAGAGCCCCAGATGAGCACAACGGCGATATAGAGAAACAGGTTGTTCACATTAAGCGCCCTCGTATTGACGAGACAGGCAAGTTACAGAAACAGTTTGCCCAGAATACGCTCGTAAACAGCGCTCAAGGTATTCAGGTCGGCGGCACTGACCTGTTCATCCACTTGGTGAATGGTGGCGTTAACCGGGCCCAGTTCTACCACCTGGGTACCCAGTGGTGCGATAAAACGGCCATCGGAGGTGCCGCCAGCGGTGGACAGTTCTGTGCTGATGCCCGTCACCTCTTTGATGCCTGCAACCGCTGCCTCTACCAGGTTGCCACTGGCGGTAAGGAACGGTTGGCCGCTCAAATTCCAGTCCAGTTCGTAGCTTAGTCCATGCTTGTCGAGGATGGCTCCGGTGCGTTGTTGCAATTGCTGCGCGGTTACCTCGGTGGAAAAACGAAAATTGAAGACCACTTCAAGTTCACCGGGAATCACATTGGTGGCACCGGTGCCGCCGTTGATGTTGCTGATTTGAAAGCTGGTGGCCGGGAAAAACTCGTTGCCATTGTCCCATTGCTCCGCCGCCAATTCTGCCAGTGCCGGTGCCGCACTGTGAATGGGGTTGTCCGCGAGGTGCGGGTAGGCCACATGGCCCTGAGTGCCTTTGACCGTCAACACGCAACCCAGTGAACCGCGGCGGCCATTTTTGATGACATCGCCCACGCGAGCGGTGCTGGACGGTTCGCCCACCAGACACATTTCCGGAGTAATGCCCTGTTGCTGCAGCCACTCCACTACCTTGATGGTGCCGTTCACCGCCGGGCCTTCTTCATCGCTGGTAATCAGGAAGGCGATGCGACCGTTGTGTTGGGGGTGTGCGGCAACAAACCCTTCCACCGCCGTCACCATGGCCGCCAGTGAGCCCTTCATATCCGCCGCACCGCGACCGTGCAACATGCCGTCTTTTACAACCGGCTCATAAGGCGGGTTTTGCCACTGTTGTTCCGGCCCGCTGGGTACAACATCCGTGTGCCCGGCAAAACACAGGATTGGCGCGGCTGGGTCGTTGCTGCCGTTGCGTACCGCCCAGAAATTATCCACATCGCCAAATCTCAGTGGCGTTACCTCAAAACCTGTGGCCTGTAGGCGGCTTATTATTAATTCCTGACAACCAGCGTCTTCTGGGGTGACAGAACGGCGGGCAATCAGGTCGCAGGCCAGTTGCAGGGTGGGGGATAATTCGGTGTTTGGCATGGGTTTTCTGTGGTTAGTGGTCGAGGCGGGAGTGTAGCAGTTTCGGGGCACTGAAGGACTGCTATGTGTTTTTTCCTGTCAGGGGTAACTTTGATTGTGAATCATTGCTGATCCACTCCAGTTTTATGTCCGGCACGTATAAGGTTGCCGGTTTAATATCCAAACCCTTCAAGGCACCTGCACCATACCGCCATCAATACGCAGAGTAACGCCGGTGATATAGGAGGCCAATTCGCTGGCCAGAAACGCGACCGGGGCGGCGAATTCGTTGACGTTGCCGTAGCGCCCGGCGGGGATGGTTTGCAGTGCGGTTTGTTTGGCCTCGTCAGGAGTCTGGCCGGCGTTGGCGGCTCTCTTTTCGTCCAGAAAGCGCACCCGGCTGGTGTCTATACGCCCAGGTGCCACCACGTTCATGGTGACTCCGAAGGGGGCAACTTCGTTGGCCGCGGTTTTGTGCCAGCTCACCAGCCCGGAACGCAGGGTATTGGAAACTGCCAGGTTTGCAATGGGCGAGATAACGCCGGACGAAGCAATGGTAATGATCCGCCCCCAGCGCTTTTCGATCATTGGTTGCAGCGCAAGCTGGCTGAGCTGGATGATAGAAAGCAGCATGGGTTGTATTTGCGCGGCAATGTCTTCTGTTGCCACAGCTGAGGCTGACGAGGGCTGTGGTCCGCCGCAATTGTTGATCAGGATGTCCGGCGTTGCCCCGAATTGCTGAAAAGCCTCCATGATTTTCTCTGGCGAACCCTTTGAGCTCAGGTCGGCTTCAATGTACTGGCAGTCAAAGCCAATGCGGTGCGCGGTCTTTTCGAGTTTGCTGCTGTCCCGCCCGACGATCGTTACCCGGGCACCTTCCTCCGCCAATCGGGTGGCAATGGCCGCCCCCAACCCTTGCGAACCGCCCAGAACAAGCGCATTCTTGTTTGTTATACCCAGGTTCATATCAGTGCCTCTGCCGGTCAGTAATGTCTGGATTCTGGGCGAGCTTTTGCCGACTGTCCACCGGGTAAAATTATTTTTGATGAGGAGTGTCGGTTTTTGTCGGTTGTTGTGTCTTATAGGGTTGAGTGAAGTAATAATCAATCGCCGAACCACATATCAGGTGTTTGCTGGATGGGAAAAAAACACGACAAAACCACTGCTGGGTCATCGGTGACTGCAGCCTTCCTGAAGCATAAAAGTTTTTTGAATGCCTTTTTGCGGAAGTTTATGCACCGCCCCCAGGATATAGAAGATATTGCTCAAGAGGCTTATCTTCGGGCGTTCAAGGCAGAAAAAGAGCGCGATGTTGGCCACCCGAAAACACTGCTGTTCACCATTGCCAAAAACGTGGCGTTGAACGAGTTGCGCAGCAAGGCAAAGCGGGTGACCGGCTATATTGAAGAATGTCATTCGGACATGGATGACCTTTTGTCCTCAACAGTCGATGAAGAAATAGAGGCTCTGGACGGCTTGCAGAGTTATTGCAAGGCCGTGGATGCGTTGCCAGAACAGTGTCGGCGGGTGTATTTGTTGAGAAAGGTACATGGCTTGCAGCACAAAGATATTGCCGAACGCCTAGGCATCACTGTGCGCTCGGTTGAACGACATTTGCAGAAAGGTGCCATCAAGTGCAGGGCCTTTTTGCGGGAAGAAGAAAGCATGCAAAAAAATCGGTCTTTGGACGCCAGTCGCCAACAGCGGGTGCGTTTGATGAATAAGGGAAGGACAGAGTAATGGATAAGGTGACAGACTTTCCTGATCGCAGGCAAATCGAGCAGGAAGCCAGTGAATGGCTGATCAGGTTGGACAGCGAGAACAGGATGCAGCCGGAAGAAATTCAGGCGTTGCGGGAGTGGATGCACCGCAGCCCGGTACATCGTGACGAGCTGATCAGCTTTGGTGAATTCTGGAGCAACCAGTCACTGGTTGCTCTGCCGATTTCTCTGCAGGAACTCTACTACCGGCCCGAGCCGGTCACGGGAAGAACCTGGGGGGGGCTCTGGCCTGTGGCTTCTCTGGCAACGGGGTTGCTTGTACTGGTGAGCTTGCTTGGCCTCTGGTTATTCACGGATAGCTATAAAGAACAAAACGAACTGTACGCCACGGCTGTTGGTCAGCAGCGGGAAATATCCCTGCCCGACGGTTCGAAAATGTTCCTCAATACCAACAGCCAGGTGAAAGTCGTTTATGCCATCGAACATCGCGACATTTTTTTGTTGCAGGGCGAAGCGCACTTTGATGTGGCCAAGCAGAAAGACAGGCCTTTCCGGGTGTACGCCGGTAACAGCCGCGTTCAGGCAGTCGGTACCGCCTTTACCGTTTACTACCGACACAATAACGATGTGGACGTAACCGTGAGCGAAGGCAAAGTGGCGCTGGGGGTTTTTGATAAAGTGATAAAAAAACCGAATGTCGCACGGCCCAACGCCGGTCCGAAGGCTGGCAAAAAAGGGACGTCAAAACGTTCTCCGGATGGTTATCTGGCCGTTCCTGTTGACGAACTGGGGGTGTTGAAGGCCGGGCAGACCACAACCATCCTGGTTGCCCAGGAGCCCGGCGAGCCGGAAAATTCCCGGCTTGGGGATATCAAGAATATTGCACCTGGGGAAATCAAGCGGCGGGAAGCCTGGCGCTCCGGGGTGCTGGATTTCGCCGGCACATCTCTGGAAGAAGTAGTGGACGAAATGAGCCGCTATACCACCATTTCCATTGACATCAAGGATCCAGAACTGAAAAAAATTCGCATCGGTGGCCGCTTTGATGTAGGCAGTACCGACGCTTTGTTTGATGCGCTGGAAGCCAATTTCGGTTTGCAGATCACCCGTTTCAGTTACAACCATGTGCAGATTTCATCTGCAATAGACGAGAAAAAATAATTTTTTTCGTCGACCAGTGTCGGTATTTAAGTGCGGTTTTGTCTCATCCAATGAGAGCCGCAACGTCAGTAAAAAAATACAGTTGATGGCAACTCGTATGGGGAAATTTGTTCCAGGGGGGTTTGTTTCCAGTATCGGCAGAGTCGTATTTATGGCCTTGCTGGTGTCGGTTAACGGACTGTGTTTTGCGACACAAGCATCGCAGGATGTTGCCACAAAAACCCACAAAATAAATATTCCCTCACTGAATGCCGTAGACGCGTTTAGTCGTTTATCGGTACAGACAGGTGAGGCGTTTATTTACCCATACGATCTGGTTGCTTCGCATAAAACAAAAGCGATAGTTGGCGAATACACTGTATTAAAAGCGCTGGAATTGATGCTTCGCAACACGGGGCTTGCAAGCGGTCTCTCGAAAAAGGGGTCCATACGGATATTTTTATCCGCGGACATTCAAAATACGAGAGAGGAAAAACCAGTGAAATTCAAACGAAGAGGAGTGTGGGCTGCCCTGGCAGCTGTATTCGCGAGTTCTGGTGCTACGGCTCAGGCGCAGAGCGAAGAAGACGCCCAGGGCAAAAGCCAGGCTATTGAAGAAGTGGTGGTAACGGGTTCCAATATCCGTTCACGCAACAAAGACTTTCAAACACCATCGCCCATTCAAACCGTGGGCTTGAAGGAAATTGCCGACACCGGTGCCGTTCAGGTACAGGATATATTCAAGGGCATTACCGCCAACTCGGGTTCGCAGTTGCTGCAAGACGTGACCAACTTGCAGGGCACTTCCCAGTTCTCCCTGCGCGGTCTTGGTGTGGGCTCCACCCTGACGCTGATTAACGGTCGTCGTGCGGGGCTGGCTCCGGTTGTGGATAACTCCGGTCAGTTGTTTACCGATGCCAACCAATACCCGATCAATATGATTGAGCGCGTCGAAGTGCTGACTGATGGCGCGTCTTCCACTTACGGTTCCGAAGCGGTTGCCGGGGTGGTGAATATTTTTACCCGGGATAAATTTGAAGGCTTTGAATTTGGCGGAGAGTTTCGCGACACCACCAATCAGTCGGCGCAACTCAATGCCGCCTTTGGTGTACAAGGTGAGCGCGGTGGGTTGACGATATTCGCCAACTACTACACCCAGGACAGCGCCACCCGTTCCGACTTTCCCAACTTTGCCGATGGCAACCGCCTGGAAGATGGCATTGCCGGTGGCTTCGATTCGGTAACCGGTTCGCCGGGGCGTTTTAACCAGGCTCTACCCGATGCTTCTGTGGCCGGTGGCTTTGCCCGTGCCGGCGGCCCGTCCACTCCAGACCCGGACTGTGTAGAGGCCGGTGGCCTGTTGGATGTCGCTGCTGGTAACTGCCGTTATCACTTCCTGGATCAACGCCGCATTTTTCCGGAAGAGGACCGCTTTCAACTGTTCTCTTCCGCTAATTACGATGTTTCTGATCGGCTGAATATTTTCGGTGAATTTGGTTTTTCCCGAAACGATATTCGCGATGGTAACGGCGGCCTGCTTACCCGGCAATTCACCAATGATGGTGGCTTTCTGGTGCCAGGGGACCACCCCTTTAACTTCTTTGTGGCCGATGCCGGTGCCCCCGGTGGTATTCGCTATGCCGGGCCGGAGGCGTTTGCCGCCGACTCCAACCTGGAAGCAGTTGACCTGATCTACCGTGGCCGTCCACGGGGCAGTGACGCCGATGGTCCCAACCAGGCGGACATCAGCACTATCTTTACCAATACCCGTATTGTGGGTGGCTTTGATCTGGAGCTGAACGACAATTGGCTGCTGTACGGTTCCTACGTGTGGGCCAATTCCGACTTCGAGCGCACCGCGCCGCGGGAGTGGGACATTCCGGTATTTGCCGAGCAGATTGTTGCCGGTGCCTGGAATCCCTTTGGTACTCGCATTGTCAGCCCCGACCTTGTTTCGCCCAAAGATGGTGTGTCGGTTGCCGGCAACAGTAACGAGGTGGAATCGCTGTTCAGCCTGTTCCGCAACGATGTGGCACTGGTACGCCAGAGTGTTGCCGAGGTGTCGCTCAGTGGCGAAACCGGCATACAGCTGGGCGGTGGCCCCATCGCCGTGGCGTTTGGTGGCCAGTACCGGGATATCGAACTGGAAGACGTGCCGGATGGCCGTTACCAGAGTGGCGATAACCGCCTTAACGAAACCGTACCTGCGGTGTTTGGCGAGCAGGATGTTTACGCGTTCTTTGGCGAGGCGCACTTCCCGGTTACCGATTGGCTGGAAATACAAACCGCGGTGCGTTTTGAAGATTACGCGGAACAGGGTGGCGACACCCTGGACCCGAAAATCTCCTTCAAGGCCGACCTGAACAGCAGCCTGTCGCTGCGTGCCTCTTATGGTACATCCTTCCAGGCGCCCTCAATTCGCCAGGTGGCGGGTATTATCGGTAACGGCACTGTAACCGACCCCGGCCCTGCGCCCGGGGAAACTCTGGGGCAGGACAGTATCGGCGACAACGTGATTGTCACTATTGTCACCGAGGGTTCCGACGATCTGATTCCCCAGTCTGCCGAGAACTTCAATATCGGCTTGGTGTACCGGCCAGACTGGGGGCTGGATCTGTCACTGGACTGGTTCTACTACGACTACCAGGACCTGATTCTCCAGGACTTTGCCGCACAGCAAGTGTTTGATCTGGTAGCCGCTGGCGATCTCGACTCTGCCAGGGTGCTGCGCAGTCCGGACGGCCAGGCATCCACGGCCATTTCCAACTTTGTCAACGGCGGTTCTGCGGAAGTGGGGGGCTTTGATCTGGTTGCTGCCTATCGCACCGATGTGGGCGAAGGCGGTTTGCTGATCGATGTGAAAAGTACCCTGTTGTACGAGTTTGAATCCTCGGAGTTCGGGGATATTCTCGGCAACCGGAACTTCCGCAACGGCTTTGGTTCAACCCCGGATTTCCGCTTTAACGTGGGGGCCACTTACGATTACGGTCAACACCGTTTTAACGTAACGGTTCGCCACATCGGGGACTACACCGACGACCAGAGCAACAGCACGGTTGATTCCAACACCACCATCGATTTGCGCTACGATGTTGAGCTCAATGATCTGGTTGGCGGTGAAGGTACCAGCCTGAGTGTTGGTGTGGTCAATCTCCAGGACAAGATTGCACCGCGCCTGATCGACCGGCCATTCTTTGATACTGAAGTACACGACCCCCGGGGTCGGCAGCTTTACCTGTCCTTCAAACAATCCTTCTGATGGCTGAAACGGCATACAGGATCACGGTGATTCTGTATGCCGCCTGCCAAACCCTATAAGTTGACCTGTGAATAATAAAACTGATCTGGTGCCCGGCATTGGACTCTACGCCGGGCCTGTTATCGCCGTTGTGCTGCTGTTGGTGGGGGCGCCGGACGACTTGCAAAATGGCGCGGACTCGCTGCCACAGGCCTGGGTTGTACTGGCCCTGTTGTCGCTGATGGCAGTGTGGTGGGTGACGGAAGCAGTGCCCATTCCGGTCACATCGCTGTTGCCGCTGATTGTATTGCCGCTGTCGGGTATCAATACCATGGCGCAGGCAGCCACACCCTATATGCACCCCATTGTTGTGCTGCTGTTGGGCGGGTTTATTTTCGCCAAAGCCATCGAACAATGGGGGTTGCACGAACGCATTGCCCTCAATGTGGTCGCCCGCTCCGGCAACAGCCCGGCGCGCCTGATCGGTGGTTTTATGCTGGCGGCGGCGGGGCTGTCCATGTGGATATCCAACTCCGCCACCTCCATTATGATGATGCCCATTGCGCTTTCTGTTGCGGCAGTGATCGAGCCCGATAACAGTGAGCGCCCGGCCTTTACCCTGGCCCTTTTGCTGGGTATTGCCTATGCCTGCTCCATTGGCGGCTTGGGTACACCGGTGGGCACCCCGACTAACCTGATCATCATTGGCTATCTGAACGACCAAACGGGTCAGGAGATAGGCTTCTCGCAGTGGATGCGGCTGGGCCTGCCCATGGTGGCGGTCATGCTGCCACTGGCCTGGTATGCCATGACTCGCTGGGTATTCAAAATGCCGAAAGTTGACGCTGCGAAGGCTCATCATCTGGTGGCGGATCGCCTGAACACACTGGGCAAAATGAGCGTACCGGAAAAACGCACGCTGATGGTATTTGCGGCAGTGGCCGCGCTTTGGGTGTTTCGCCGACCACTGAATGAGCTGGAGCTGGTTGTGGGCGACAGCACCCTGAAACCGCTGGCGGGGTTGACCGATCCAATGACCGCCATCATTGCGGTGCTGCTGTGCTTCCTGGTTTCCGCCGGTGGTAAAAGCGGCGAAAAAGGCAACGCACAAAAGCTGCTCAGCTGGCAGGCGGCGGAAACCATTCCCTGGGGAGTGCTGTTGTTGTTTGGTGGCGGCATGTCGCTGGCGCAGGCGATCGCATCAACCGGGCTCAGCGCCTATATTGGGCAAAGCCTGTCGGTGTTGGCTGAACTGCCACTGCCTGTGCTGATGCTGCTGATTGCGGCGGCGGTACTGGCCCTGACCGAAGTGACCAGCAACATTGCCACCGCCTCAGCCCTGATGCCGGTGTTGGGGGCAGTTGCCATTGAAACCGGTGTTCCCCTGGTATTAATGGCGGCTCCGGTGGCACTGGCGGCAAGCTGTGCCTTTATGTTGCCAATGGCAACCGGGCCCAATGCGGTTGCATTCTCTACCGGGCGCGTCAGTTTGATGACAATGGCGAAAGCGGGGTTGCGCATTAACCTGATCGCCGTAGTGGTGATTACTGCGGTTGCCTACTTCCTGGCCCCAGCCGCTCTGGGTTGAGTTGGCATGAGTTAAGCTCGCATAGAGCGCCACCAAAGGCTGTGCTAAAATTCGCGCCCCAAAAACCACACGCCCAGTTTCATGTCAGCCAGCGAAAAACTCAAAATAGCCGAGAATACCGAGCACCGTGCTGTGGTGCAGGAGTATCTGGAGCACCTGCACGACAAGCCCAAGTACAGTTGCGATGAAGTCGCCCGTTATCGCGAGCGCCTTGTGGAGTTACTGGCGGCCAAAGACGCGGTAATTGTGGCCCACTACTACACCGACCCGGAAATTCAGGCGTTGGCGGAGGAAACCGGCGGCATTGTCTCCGACTCCCTGGAAATGGCCCGCTTTGGCAGCCAGCACAAGGCGTCCACCCTGTTAGTGGCCGGCGTAAAGTTTATGGGAGAGACTGCCAAAATCCTCACCCCGGAAAAACGCGTGTTGATGCCCACTCTGGAAGCCACCTGTTCTCTGGATATCGGCTGCCCGGCAGATGATTTCAGCACTTTTTGTGATCAACACCCGGATCGTACCGTGGTGGTGTATGCCAATACATCGGCGGCGGTAAAAGCCCGCGCGGACTGGGTGGTGACGTCCAGCATTGCGCTGGATGTGGTGGATTACCTGGACGGCGAGGGCGAGAAAATTCTCTGGGCACCGGACAAGCACCTGGGCAGCTACGTGCAAAAACAAACCGGCGCCGATATGTTGCTGTGGGACGGCAGCTGCATTGTGCACGAAGAATTCAAGGCCCGCGGCCTGCTGGATTTGAAAGAGGTGTACCCGGATGCCGCCATTCTGGTGCACCCGGAATCGCCGGATAATGTGGTGCAAATGGCCGATGCGGTGGGCTCGACCTCCCAGTTGATTGCCGCCGCCAGGGACTTGCCTCACAAGCAGGTTGTTGTCGCTACCGATGAAGGTATTTTCTTCAAAATGCAGCAGGCGGCTCCGCAAAAAGAACTGATTATTGCCCCCACCGCAGGCCGCGGTGCCACCTGCCGCAGTTGCGCAAACTGCCCCTGGATGGGCATGAATCATTTGCAGAACATGGTGGAAACCCTGGAGCAGGGCAGCAATGAGGTGTTTGTAGACGCCGAATTAGGCCGCCGCGCCATGCTGCCGTTGCAGCGAATGCTGGATTTTAAAAATCGATAAATTGACTGCGGGTAGATCGGTTGAACTCGTCATTCTTCGCTGCGCTCAGAATGACGATTAGCCGCCTGATTGCCCGCAGCCTCAAAGTTTTTTAATCTGCTTTTCCAATTCCCCCAGTTCAATCAACTTCTCATTCACAATCGCGTTTTGCTGAAAGTCGTGGCGGCTGAGTTTGGCGGCGTGGTTGAGTTGATCCCGTGCCTGGCTGAAGGCACCCACCAGAATAAAGTATTCCGCCCGGGCGCGGTGCAGGCCAACGATATCACCGGCTAGGCCGCGCACTTCCGCCAGTTGGTACCACACCTGCGGGTCTGTGGGACGCTGCCGCGACAGTTGTGTGAGCTGCTGATTGGCGAGCTGGAATTTTTCCGCTTTGGTGTAAGCGGTGGCCAGTTTGATTTTCAGGGCGTGGTCGTTGGGGTAGAGCAGGGATTGTTTTCGCGCCAGGCGAATCACTTCTTCGTTATTGCCCTGGGCCAACAGCAAATCCAGTTCCGCCAGTTTGTACAGTTGGTGGCTGCCCTGTTGTTGCAATTTCTTCAGTTCTTTGCCCGCTTCCGATAGTCGTTCACCGGCGATAAGCGCCAGCACCAGACCGTATTGGGCGGCCTGGGGAGGCGTGCCATCGGTGCCTTTCAGCTGGCTGCGAAAACGCTTGGCGGCGCGGTTGGCGCTGCCTTCAAAGTGCAGCAAAACTCTGGCGCGGATCAGGTGGTAATCCAGGTTTTCCTGGTAGTCTTGTTTGGGGTAATCGTTGGCGCGCAGCTGGGTATCGGATATGCGCTTTTCGGTCAGCGGGTGAGTGCGCAAAAACTCCGGTACCCGCTGCCCGGAAAAACGGCTGGCGTGCTGCATGCGCTCGAACATGCGCGGTGCGCCCTGAGGGTCGAGTCCTGCCCGATGCAGGGTTTCGATACCAATGCGGTCGGCTTCCTGTTCATTCTGGCGGCTGTAGCGCAGTTGCTGGTCTTGCGAAAGCGCCTGCGATGCGGTGAGTGCGGCAATGCCGGCATCGCCTTTGCTGGTGGCGGCCAACACCAATCCAGCCAACAGTCCGGCCATGGTGGTGACGGAGTTTTTCTTGCGCTCCTGCAGGCCGCGGGCAAAGTGGCGCTGGCTCAGGTGGGCCAGTTCGTGTGCCAGTACCGATGCCAGTTGATGCTCACTTTCGGAAAAGTTGAACAGCCCGTTGTGAACGCCGACCACTCCGCCGGGAACCGCAAAGGCGTTCATGGTGGGGTTGTCTACCACGGTGATTTCCAGGCGGCGATCTTTCAGTTCGCTGTGAACCAACAGGCGGTAGATCAGTTGTTCTACGTATTGTTGGGTTTCCGGATCCGAATATTCATTGGTGCGGCTGCGAAAGGCCTTCAACCACAGGCGCCCCAGTTCGTGCTCTTTGCTCAGGGTGACGCCGGCGGAGGTGGCATCACTGAGCTCCGGCAGGTTTGCGTCCTGCGCCTGGGCGGTGGATGCCAGCAGAGTGACGATCAAAATTGCGCGTATCCAGTTCATGGGAAATAAATATTTCAAGATGGCCTCTGTTTGGCTCGCCAGTGGGGTTGAGATGCCATAGACTTCAGCTACCTATCCTAATGTACATGGCAGTGATTCGACAGTGGAATCTCGCCTGTGTTGCTTGTCAGGAGAGACAATGCCCGCAAAACCACAAAAAAACAGCGTAAAGGGCCGCTTTGACGGCTGGCTGAATCGCTACTTTGGTGACAGTGAGGCCATCCTGCTAACGCTGATGTTGGCCGGTGGTTTAGTCATTATTCTGACAATGGGCAAAGTGGTTGCGCCGGTGCTGGCTGCTCTTATCCTTGCCTTCCTGCTGCAGAGCCCGGTAGAGCGTTTGCAGCAGTGGCGAATGCCGCCGCTGGCCTCGGTGATCACAGTGTTTGTGCTCTTTGTCAGTGTGTTGCTGGCCGCTCTGATATTTATGGCGCCTCTGGTGGTGCGCCAGGCAAGCAACCTGCTGTCGGAAGTGCCGCGCATGGTGTCGCAGCTGCACACGGCGCTGATGACGTTGCCGGAAAAGTACCCGCAGTTGGTTTCCGAGGAACAGCTAACATCCCTGATGGGGCAGCTTTCTGGCCAGCTGGCGGTGGGTGCAGAAAACATGTTGGCGGGGCTGTTTAACACTGTGCCCAATCTGGTGGCGGTTATCGTTTACCTGGTGGTGGTGCCTTTTATGGTGTTTTTCATGCTCAAGGATCGCGAGCCGTTGCTGCAGGCTCTCAGCGCTATGCTGCCGGAACACCGGCCGGTAATGAGCCGCATCTGGGCTGAAATGAACGACCAGATGGCCAACTATGTGCGCGGCAAGGCGGTGGAAATCGTTATTGTCGGGGTGGCAACCTATGTGGTGTTTCTGATTCTGGGGGTTAATTACGCGGCGTTACTGGGTTTGCTGGTGGGCTTTTCGGTGGTGATTCCCTACATCGGCGCAGCCCTGGTAACCATTCCGGTGGCTATGGTGGGCTACTTTCAGTGGGGTTGGGGCGGCGACTTTATGTGGCTGATGCTGGCGTACGGGGTAATACAGTTTCTCGATGGCAATGTGTTGGTGCCGCTGCTGTTTTCCGAGGCGGTGAACCTGCATCCGGTAGCAATTATTCTGGCGGTGTTGGTGTTTGGCGGCTTCTGGGGCGTGTGGGGGGTGTTCTTCGCCATACCCCTGGCGACATTGGTAAAAGCGCTTTATAACGCATGGCCTCGTACCGAGGTTGTACCCCCTGATCAGGAATTGTAACCATGCCAATTTTTCATTATTCAATGCCGCTTTGCTTTATCTTCAATAAAATCAATTGCTTGTGATGATTTTTGGGGCTATATCTCCCCTTGGGGCAATGGACGCCTACAGGCAATTTTTGTAGAATGCGCCGGTTTTGTAATTTGGTTACAGGTTGGCTTGGCTGCACACCGCTGTGGCCGACAGACAGATGCAGATACAAGAGGCAGAAAACAGTATGCAGAATGATATCGACCCCATCGAAACCCGCGAGTGGCTGGATGCTCTCCAGTCAGTGATTGACAACGAAGGCGAGGAGCGCGCCGCCTATCTTATCCAGCAATTGATGGATCGAGCCAACGACAAAAGCATTCCACTGCCTGCCGCCATTACCACCCCCTTCCGCAATACCATTTCTGTAGCTAACCAAAAGCCCATGCCCGGCGACCTGTTTATGGAGCGCAAACTGCGTTCCATGATTCGCTGGAATGCCATGGCCATGGTGATGCGCGCCAACCAGCGGGAAGATGGCATCGGTGGTCACATCGCCTCGTTTGCGTCTTCAGCCACGCTGTACGATGTGGGCTACAACTACTTCTTCCGGGGGCGCAACGACAAGCACCTGGACGATTTGGTTTTCTTCCAGGGTCATATCTCCCCGGGCATCTACGCCCGCTCCTATCTGGAAGGGCGTCTCAGTGAAGAACAGATGGACAAGTTTCGTTGCGAGGTTGAAGGCGGTGGTCTGTCCTCCTACCCGCACCCCTGGCTGATGCCGGACTACTGGCAGTTCCCCACGGTTTCCATGGGCCTGGGGCCCCTGCAGGCCATTTATCAGGCACACATTATGCGCTACCTGTCCGCTCGCGGCCTGGTGGAGCGCGGTGATCGCCAGGTGTGGGCGTTTCTGGGTGACGGTGAATGTGATGAGCCGGAAACTCTGGGTGCCATCTCCCTGGCGGGTCGCGAGGGTTTGGAAAACCTCACCTTTGTGATCAACTGTAACCTGCAACGCCTGGATGGTCCGGTGCGCGGCAATGGCAAGATTATCCAGGAGCTGGAAGGCATTTTCCGTGGCGCAGGCTGGAATGTCATCAAAGTGATCTGGGGCCGTCATTGGGACGCCCTGCTGGAAAAAGACACCACCGGTCTGCTGCAAAAACGCATGGACGAAGTGTGCGACGGCGAGCTGCAAAACTACAAGTTCAACGGCGGTGCCTACACCCGCGAACACTTCTTCGGCAAATACCCGGAGTTGTTGGAACTGGTGAAAGACCTCAGCGACGACGAAATAATGAACCTCAACCGCGGCGGCCACGACCCCTATAAAGTGTACGCAGCCTACGCAGAAGCGGCGGCCCACAAAGGTCAGCCCAGCGTGATCTTGGCCATGACCGTGAAGGGTTACGGCATGGGCGATGCGGGCGAGTCCGCCAACATCACCCACTCGGTGAAAAAGCTGGATATCGAAAGCCTGAAGAGCTTCCGCGACAAGTTTGGCATTCCCATCGGTGACGAAGACCTGCCCAACCTGCCGTACTACCGTCCGCCGGAAGACAGCGCTGAAATGGCCTACCTGAAAAACCGCCGCGACGAATTGGGCGGCCCGGTACCGGCCCGTCAGTCTGACTTTAACGCGCTCAACGTACCGTCGTTGGATGTGTTCAAAAAGCAACTGGAAAGTACCGGTGAGCGGGAAATTTCCTCCACCATGGCGTTTGTGCGGGTGCTGTCCAACCTGGTCAAAGACAAGGAAGTGGGTAAGCGCATTGTGCCCATCGTGCCGGACGAAGCCCGTACCTTTGGTATGGAAGGCATGTTCCGCCAGCTGGGTATTTATTCATCGGCGGGCCAGAAATACGTTCCCCAGGATCGCGACCAGATCATGTTCTACAAAGAGGACAAGAAAGGTCAGATTCTGGAAGAAGGTATCAACGAAGCCGGCGCCATGGCCGCCTGGACTGCGTTGTCTACTGCCTACAGCAATTACGATTGCCCCATGGTGCCGTTCTACGTGTACTACAGCATGTTCGGTTTTCAGCGCATTGGCGACCTGGCCTGGGCAGCGGGTGACTCCCAGGCGCGTGGCTTCCTGATTGGTGCCACCGCTGGGCGCACCACCCTGAACGGTGAGGGCCTGCAACACCAGGACGGCCACAGCCACATTCTTGCCAATACCATTCCCAACTGCCGCAGTTACGACCCGGCCTACAGTTTCGAGCTGGCGGTTGTGATTCAGAACGGCCTCAAACGCATGTACGGTGACAAAGAGAACTGCTTCTACTACATCACCACCATGAACGAGAACTACGTGCACCCGGCCATGCCCGAGGGTGCCGAAGAAGGTATTATCAAAGGCGCTTACCTGTTGGAGCAGGGCGGCAAAGGCAAGCTGAAAGTGCAGTTGCTGGGTGGCGGTACCATCCTCAACGAAGTGCGCGAGGCCGCTGCCATTCTCAAGAAAAATTACAAAGTGGATGCGGATATCTGGAGCCTCACCAGCGTTAACGAACTGACCCGCGACGGCCAGGCCTGCGAGCGCTGGAATATGCTCAACCCGGAAGCGAAGCCCCAGGTACCCTACATTACCAGCCAGCTGGCCAGTCGCAGCGGCCCGGTAATTGCCGCCACCGATTACATGAAAAACTACGCCGAGCAGTTGCGTCCTTACATTGATGCCAACTATAAAGTGCTGGGTACCGATGGCTTTGGCCGCAGCGACAGCCGCGAGGCCCTGCGCCGCTTCTTTGAAGTGGACCGCAACTACGTGGTGGTTGCCGCGCTGAAATCCCTGGCGGACGAAGGCAAGGTGGAAGCCTCGGTGGTGACTCAGGCGATAAAAGATTTGGGGATCGACCCAGACAAAGCCAATCCGCTGTATTGCTAATGGAAGTGTGCTGTTGATTACCGTAGGGTGGATTAGTCGCGCAGCGGCGTAATCCACCAGTGCCCATTTGGTGGATTACGCCTTCGGCTAATCCACCCTACAGGCTAACAACTAACAAGAAAGGTAGAAGCTAGATGTCCATAGAAAAAGTTCTGGTTCCCGACTTGGGCGGCGCAGACTCGGTTGAAGTCATTGAAATCAGTGTCGCTGTGGGCGACAGCGTTGAAGTGGAACAATCACTGGTGGTGCTGGAATCCGACAAGGCCACCATGGATGTGCCCAGCAGCCACGCCGGAGTGGTCAAAACCATTCTGGTGAAAGAAGGCGACAACGTTGGTGAAGGCTCTGCCATTGTTGAACTGGAACTGGCCGGTGAAAGCGTTGCAGCAGAGGCTCCGGCAGCACCAGAACCTGCCGCTGAAGCATCTCCCGCACCTGCAGCCCCCGTTGCTGAAACGGCCCCTGTTCCAGTGGCGACCGCCAGTGGTGAAGCGCAACTGGTCACCGTGCCGGATATCGGCAGTGACGGCCAGGTGGACGTGATCGAAATGAGCGTTTCGGTTGGTGATGTGGTGGAAGAAGGCGACACCCTGATGGTGCTGGAATCCGACAAAGCCACCATGGATGTTCCCGCTCCCTATGATGGTGAAATTACCGAACTGAAAGTGGCCGAGGGCGGCAAAGTAGCCACTGGCGATGCCATTGCCATGATGAAGCCCAGCGGCGCTGTCCCGGCACCGGCGCAAGCCCCTGAAACATTGACCCCCGCTCCGGCAGCGGCTGATACTCCCGCAGCGGCATCTGCGCCTGCTCCGGCAGTGGCCCCGGCCCCGCAAGTGACCGCAGCGCCGAGTGCATCCGTTCACGCAGGCCCGGCGGTGCGCCTGTTGGCTCGCGAACTGGGTGTGGATTTATCCAAAGTGGCAGCCACTGGCCCCCGCGGTCGCATCCTTAAAGACGATGTGCATGCCTACGTAAAAACAGCGGTTAAAACCGCAGAGAGTGGTACCGGCACAGCCGGTGGAGCCGCTATTCCCCAGGTGCCGGAAATCGACTTCAGCCAGTTTGGTGACATCGAACTGGTGAAAATGGCCAAAATCGCCAGAGTCACCGCCGCCAATATGCAGCGCAGCTGGCTCAACGTGCCCCACGTTACCCAGTTCGACGATGCAGACATCACCGAGCTGGAAGCCTTTCGCAAATCCATGAAAGCGGAAGCAGAAAAACGCGGCACCAAACTGACTCCGGTGCCCTTCCTGCTAAAAGCGGTAGCTACGGCCATTGAACTAAACCCTGCATTCAATCGCTCTCTGCACGCCGATGGTGAGCACATTGTGCAGAAGAAATACATTCACGTGGGTATGGCAGTGGACACTCCCCGCGGCCTGGTGGTGCCGGTGATTCGCGATGTGGACAAAAAAGGCATTTGGCAACTGACCGAAGAAGTACTGGAAATGGCGGGCAAGGCCCGCGATGGCAAACTGAAACCGGCAGACATGCAGGGTGGCTGTTTTACCATCTCCAGCCTCGGCGCTATCGGTGGCAAAGGCTTTACTCCCATCGTAAACACGCCGGAAGTGGGCATACTGGGAATTTCAAAAGCGGAGATCAAGCCAGTGTGGAATGGCAGCGAATTTGTACCGCGCAATATGCTGCCCTTGTGCCTGAGCTACGATCACCGGGTGATCAACGGCGGTGACGCCGGGCGCTTTATGACTACGTTGGTGAGCCTGATTGGGGATATTCGCCGTTTGATTTTGTAATTGACGGCATGTTTACCAAAACGCCCGGCTGTTGGTTTCAGTCGGGCGTTTTATGTGGGGGCGTCATTGCGAGGAGCCGAAGGCGACGCGGCAATCTCCAGAAAGTAGCTACCAAGTTTTTTTAAAAATCATCGGTGGACGTAAACAATCCCACCCGCAAATCCTTGGCACTGTATATCTCGCGGCCATCCACCAGCATGCGGCCATCGGCAATGCCCAGCACCAGTTTGCGCTCGATAATACGTTTAAAGTCGATTTCGTAAGTAACCACTTTTGACGTTGGCAAAACCTGCCCGGTAAATTTCAACTCCCCACAACCGAGAGCGCGGCCGCTGCCGTGATTGCCGCGCCATAACAAAAAGAACCCCGTCAGCTGCCATAAGGCATCCAGGCCAAGGCAGCCGGGCATCACCGGGTCGTCTTTAAAATGGCAGCCGAAAAACCACAGGTTGGGGTCGATATCCAGCTCCGCCACCAGGCGCCCCTTGCCAAATTCGCCGCCATCAGACGTGACACTGGTGATGCGGTCCAGCATCAACATATTGCCCTGAGGCAGTTTTCCGTCTTCCGGGTTGAACAAACGGCCTTCGCCGCAGGCGATTAATTCCTGTTTGTTGTAACTGTTTTGGCTTTGGGGCTGGAAGGGCATAAATGGCTCTGTCTGTCTGGTTGTAGGGTGACCGATTTGGAAACACCACAAACCAATCCTGATGGCCGGACAGTCTATATGAAAATCCCCACCTACAGGGATTTAAAAATGCTCGATGGTTTTGATCGCTGTTGACCTCGGTCACAGCACACCACTCCAGATTCGCGTCTTCAGGCTTTGTGGGACAGCAATGATTTCTGATAGCACTCACAAAATTTGAAAACGTCAGCTTGGCGTGACTTGCTGCGTACCACAGCAAGTTGTGAAAAATTCATGTTCAGCAATAAAATAATTACATTGCTCCGGTGCTGATGGCGATTTAGAATCGCCTCCACTGTAACAGGTGCCTGCTGACTGTTGTTTGAATTGCCAATGAGAGTTGTCAATGCGAGTTGTCCCCAACAGTTGGGCAGGGTAAACGGGAAGTGTGGTGCGTACAGACCGGCGAGTGATCGCCAATCGGGATTCTGTGCAAAGCCACCGCTGCCCCCGCAACGGTAATCTTGTGATCTTGAGAGATATCGAGAGTGATCAAGTAAGCCCGGAACCGGCCTGAATTTCCCCAGTTTGTATTGGGAAAATACGCAGTTTGATAACAATGAAGCGGAGGGCTTTCATTGCCGGTTGTTATTGTGTTCGACAGTCGTCGAACGCACACTGCCTGTTCCCCTCCCTCATTGCCATTTTTCCAATTTGGAAAACGCTATTTCACAAGGCGTTTTCAGGCATGAGGTTTAATATGAATTTGCAAAAGCAAAGTTTGGCAGTAGCCATCGCTGCTCTGTCTATTTCTTCTGGAGCATTTGCCGACAATCCGACCGACCGAGAGGTTGATAACGAAGTTGTAATTACCGGCAACCGAATAGAAACGCCATTGCGCCAGGTGGGTACATCGATTTCAGTGCTCAATGCGCAGGATATTAGAGATCGCGGCCACGCCACTTTGGTGGATGTATTGCGTACCCTGCCGGGCATCAGTGCTACCAGTACTGGTGGCCTGGGTAAAGCGACAACTTTACGTATTCGCGGTGAAGCAGGTTATCGAACGGTTGTGTTGATCGATGGTGTTGATGTGTCTGACCCTACCGGTACGCAGGTAGGCCCGCAAATTCATCATATTTTGGCAGCGGATATTGAACGCGTAGAAGTGCTGCGTGGTCCCCAGGGCACAATTTATGGTGCTGACGCTGGGGGGGTTATCAATATCACTACCCGTCGCGGTGAAGAAGGAATCTCCGGGGGTGCCAACCTGGAGTACGGGCGCTACGGCACCCAGCGTGCTACCGCCAGCGTATATGGCAGCTCCGGCATCTTTGATTACTCTGTATCCCTGACTGATCTGCAAAGTGACGGTTTTAGTGCGCGCGATCTGACTGTAGATGCTGAACAAGAGGCAGATGGCTACGACAATACCACCATTAATTTTCAGTTGGGCGCGCAGCTTAATGAAGAATGGCGAGTGGAATTGAATGCCCGTGATCTCACCACTGAAGCGGGTTTTGACTCCTGCTTTGGGGCGGATTTTTCCAGTTCCAATGATTGCCTGTTTGAGTCAGACCAAAGCAACTACAAACTGACCACCAAGTACAACGGGCAACTCGGTGAGCATAAATTTTCATACGGTGTTACTGATGTTGAGCGCGGAAGTTTTACAGAGGGGGCTTCCAGTTTCAGTACTGAAGGCACCATTGATCAAATTCAGTATTTGGGCGCGCTGGCAATATCGGATCACGACACGTTGGTGTTTGGAAGTGACTGGGAAAAAGAAGACATTATTTCCACCAGTGGCGAACAGCTTGACCGCTCGCAACTGGGGATTTACGTTGATTGGCAGGGCAATATCGGCGAACAGTTTTTTTACACCGCCGGTGTGCGCAGTGATGACAATGACGACTTTGGCCGCAACACCAGTATTCGCCTGACTTCCGCTTACCTGATTCCGGTCGGAGAAGGTGAGCTGAAATTGAAAGCCAGTTATGGCAATGGCTTTCGCGCTCCTGCTCTTTCTGAGATCGCTTACAACAACGGTCCGTTTGCATTTGGAGAGGCCGCAGCTACCGAACTCCAGCAGGAAGAAAGCGAAGGTTTTGAAATTGGCGCTGAGTACCGGGCTTCCAATGGACTGTCTGCAGAACTGATTTATTTTGACCAGGATATTACCAACGAGATATTTTTTGATTTGGACAGCTTCAGTGGCTACCTGCAGGAAACTGGCTTGACACGCTCTAAAGGCATCGAACTAAGTAGCCGCTACCCGCTTACTGATTCGCTGTTTTTCTCTGGTGCTTACACCTACACCGACAGTATTGATTCAGACGGCAACCAGCGCCGCCGCGTGCCGACGCATACTTACAATCTGGGAGTGACTGGTCAATGGTTTGAGCAAGCTCTGCGGGTTTCTGCGAATATTCGCTGGGTGCGTGATGTGGAAGACGGTGCTGTGCAGCTGGAGGATTATCAGGTGTTGGATTTTACCGCCAACTATCAGTTGTCCGACAAACTTGGCCTGTACGTGCGTGCGGAAAACGCACTGGATGAAACCTACCAGGAAGTCGCCACTTTCAACAGCAGTGGTGCGGCATACTACGGTGGTGTGCGTTTCAGCTTCTGAGTTTGTCCATACGAAAGGGGTAGCGCTGGTTACCCCGTTCCATTTTGAGAGTTTATTTTCGAGAGTTAACCATGACCGAAAAAGACGACAAAAAAGCCGCCACCCACAAACGCAAAATGCAAAAGCACAAAGAAAAAGTGGATGCTCATATTGCCGCTGCCAATGAGGAGCGCGGTATGGTGTTGTTGCTTACCGGTGATGGTAAAGGCAAAAGCAGCTCTGCATTTGGCATGGTGATGCGCAGCCTTGGTTATGGCTACAAGGTGGGGATTACGCAATTTATTAAAGGTGCGCAAATGTCTGGCGAGGAGTTGTTTATTCGCGACAAACACCCGGAAGTGGATTTCTACCAAATGGGTACCGGTTTTACCTGGGACACTCAGGATCGCGAGGGCGATATTGCCGCCGCCGAAAAAACCTGGCAGCAGGCGGCGCGTATGCTCAGTGACGACAGCTTGCATCTGGTGGTGCTGGACGAGCTGACCTATATGCTCGGCTATAAATACCTGGATGAAGCCATGGTGCTGGACGCCATTCGCAAGCGCCCGCCGGAGCAAACCGTGGTGGTTACCGGTCGCGGCGGTGGTTCGGCACTGCAAGAACTGGCGGACACAGTAGCGGACGTTAAAAATATCAAACACGCCTACGCCAGCGGCTTAAAAGCGCGCCGGGGTGTGGATTTTTGATGGCTTTTGAAAGATCGCTGGGTCGCCGCGCTGCACTCGCGATGACGGAGTGCCACGTCATTGCGAGGAGCGTAGCAACGCGGCAATCCAGCGCCTTGCAAGGCTGTTCAGTCGTTGATTGTTCAGACCAGAGTAGTCTGTGGGGTTCGTCATGACCCAAACCCTGATGGTGCAAGGCACCACCTCTGACGCCGGAAAGTCTATTCTGGTGGCAGGCTTGTGCCGTTTGCTGGCCCGTCAAGGCATCAAAGTCGCCCCCTTTAAACCACAAAATATGGCCCTTAACAGCGCTGTCACTGCCGATGGCGGCGAGATTGGCCGCGCCCAGGCATTGCAGGCACAGGCCTGTTTTCTGCCGCCGCACACGGATATGAACCCTGTGCTACTGAAACCGTCCAGCGATACCGGTGCCCAGGTGATTATCCACGGCAACGCGCTGAGCAATATGGAGGCGGCGGAATTTCATGGTAACAACCGCCACGATTATAAGAAGGTCGCCCTCGAAGCGGTGCTGGAATCCCATCAAAGGCTCGCTGAGCAATACCCGGTGATTGTGGTGGAAGGTGCTGGCAGCCCGGCAGAAATCAATTTGCGCGACGGGGATATCGCCAATATGGGCTTTGCCGAGGCAGTGGATTGCCCGGTTATCCTGGTTGCCGACATTGATCGCGGTGGGGTGTTTGCCCATTTGCTGGGTACCCTGGAATTGCTGTCAGAGTCTGAACGCAGCCGGGTTGTGGGCTTTGTGATCAATAAGTTTCGTGGCGATATTTCCCTGTTGCAATCCGGGCTGGATTGGCTGGAGCGAAAAACCGGTAAGCCGGTGCTGGGTGTGTTGCCTTATCTGCACAATTTTCACCTCGATGCCGAAGACGCCATTGCCGCTGAACAAGTTATCGAAGTCGAACAACCCCTGAAAGTGGTGGTGCCGGTGTTTTCCCGCATCAGCAATCACACCGATTTTGATGCATTGCGACTGCATCCACAGGTGGATTTGCACTACGTGGGTGCAGGGCAGCCGTTGCCGGGGGCAGATTTGATTATTCTGCCGGGCAGTAAAAACGTGCGCGCTGATTTGCAGTGGTTGCGGGACAACGGCTGGCATGCGGATGTGCAGCGCCACCTGCGTTATGGCGGCAAAGTGCTGGGCATTTGCGGCGGCTATCAAATGTTGGGGCGTTGTATCAATGATCTTTGTGGCGTTGAAAGTGCGGCTGGGGTCAGCGACGGTTTGGGTTTTCTGGCCATTGAAACAGAGCTGGCAGAACACAAACAACTGCAACAGGTCAGCGGCCAGCTGACGTTGGGAGGTGCGCCGGTGTGCGGCTATGAAATTCACTGCGGGCTAAGCCGTGGTGAAGGGCTGGATGCGCCTCTGGTGCAACTGAGCGATGGCCGTTGCGATGGCGCTATATCTGCAGATGGCCAGGTAGCGGGCACTTACTTACATGGCCTGTTTGACCACCCCGAAGCCGCTCAAGCCATCTTGCAGTGGGCGGGTTTGTCTAGCGCCAATGCCGTGGATATGAATGCGCTGCGCGAGCAACAACTGGAGCGTTTGGCGGATACTCTGCAACAACATCTGAATGTTGCCCGGCTCGGCATTGATATGGATAACCTGGGACGGGAATATTGATATGCGGCCAATGACCAGCGCCCAACTGTTGAATGTTTTGGCACTGTTGTTGCCCGCTGTGGTTGTTGCCGGGTGCTTGCTGGGGCCCACCCTTATCCCCATTGCGGCACTGGGAGAGGGCATTGGCCACCTGCTTGGCGTGTCCGGCGACCCACTCAGTCAACCCGGTTTGATAGTGTCCGGTATTCGCTTGCCCAGGGTGCTGTTGTCAGCGTTGACCGGTGCAACTCTGGCTTGCTGTGGTGCCGTGCTACAGGGGTTGTTTCGCAATCCGCTGGCAGACCCCACCGTGATTGGCGTAGCAGCGGGAGCGTCAGCGGGTGCCAGCGCAGCCATTGTGTTTGGCAGCATGCTGGCCGGTAGCGTTGGGCTGCTTGTGGTGGGTTCCGGCGCCTTTGCTGGGGGCCTGTTGGCATCCATTGTGGTGTACCGGCTGGCGACTTCCAGTACCGGGACTTCAGTGGCCACCATGTTGTTGGCGGGCATTGCCATCAGCTCACTGGCGGTAGCCATCAGCAATCTGCTCAGTTATCTGGCAGACAACGACATGTTGCGCCGTATCAGCCTGTGGCAGATGGGTAACCTCAACGGTGCCGACTGGTCGCGGGTGGCGGTGGCTGCTGTTCTGGTGGCGTTTCTGTTGCCATTGTTTGGCCGCGACAGCCGCGCCTTGAACGCCATGTTGCTGGGGGAGTCGGAAGCCCGGCACCTGGGTATTCATGTTCAGTGGCTCAAACGGCGACAGATTTTACTCTGCGCCCTGGGCATTGGCGTATCCATTTCCATTGCCGGTTTGATTGCCTTTGTGGGTTTGATTATTCCCCATCTGGTGCGCCTGTTAATCGGCCCGGACCACCGCTACCTGTTGCCAGCGGCGGCCATGGCCGGGGCCATTTTGCTGGTGCTGGCGGACCTGGTGGCGCGGGTGGTGCTGGCTCCGGCAGAACTGCCCACCGGTATTTTAACCGCGCTGCTGGGGGTGCCATTTTTTGTGTCTCTGCTGATTCAGCAGCGGCGGCATACAGTGTAAGGAGGAGCGATGCTGGCAGTACAGAATGTGCGTGTTTCCCGGTCTGGCACACCCGTGTTGGATGATGTGTCGCTGCGACTGGATGCTGGCAAAGTGATGGTTGTATTGGGCTCCAATGGCACCGGTAAAACCACACTGCTGAAAACACTCACCGGCGAATTAACTCCCGATTCCGGCACAGTGGAATTTCAGCAACAACCAATAAACCAGTGGCCAGCTGCGGTGCTGGCTCAGCGCCTGGCGGTGTTGCCACAGCACTCGACGCTGAACTTCCCGTTTACTGCTCGCGAAGTGGTATTGCTGGGTCGCAGTGCCCACAGCAGCGGGCAGGTGCGCGACCGGGCCATTGTTGACAGTGCTCTGGAACGGGTGGACGGCAGTTATCTGGCAGAGCGCTTTTACACGCAACTGTCTGGTGGTGAGAAACAACGGGTGCAACTGGCCCGGGTATTGGCGCAAATCTGGGAACCGCCGAGCGATGGTAAATCAGAGCAGGAACGCTTTCTGGTACTCGACGAACCCACCTCATCCTTTGACCTGTGTCATCGGCAACTGATGTTGGAAGTCATCAGCCACTTTGCCAAACAGGGCGTTGGTGTGCTGATGGTGTCCCATGACCTGAATCTGGCAGCGCATTGCGCCGACCAGGTGATGTTGTTGCATGGCGGCCGTGTGGCGGCCTGCGGTGATTGCGATGCGGTGTTGCAAGAGCCTCTGTTGCGGGATGTATTTGAGGCGGACATTGACGTGGTGGCCCACCCGGTCACCGGGCAACGGTTAATTGTGTATTGAGAGCTCCCCCTAATGATCATAAAAAAAATCTGTGCAACCACTCTTGTCATTTGTGCAGCGGCAGTGGCTCAGGCTGAAATTCGGGTAGTCGATGACCTCGGCAATGAGGTGGTATTGGCGGAACCCGCCCAGCGCATTATTAGCCTGGCCCCTCATATCACCGAGACGCTTTACGAGATTGGCGCAGGTGATTTAATTGTCGGTGCGGCGAATTACAGTGATTACCCGGAGGCGGCCAAACAGATTCCCAGAGTGGGGTCCGACAAAGACATAAGCTATGAAACCGTTGTCAGCCTGAAACCGGATTTGGTGATTATCTGGAACAGCAGTGGCGGCGAAAAAATTGTCAGGCGTTTTCAGGCGCTGGGCATTCCAGTGTTTGTGGATGATCCTAAAGCACTTGATGACGTTGGCGATATGCTGGGGGTGTTTGCTGAACTGACCGGCCACAACAGTCAGGGTAAAGCGGCTCAGCAACGCTACCGGCAGCGCTTGAGTACGCTGCGCAACGCCAACAGCAACAAACCGCCGTTGACGGTGTTTTATCAGGTGTGGCACCAGCCGCTAATGACGTTGAATGGCAATACGCTGATTTCAGACATTATCGAAATGTGTGGCGGGGTGAACGCCTTTGCCGATGCCATTCCCATCGTGCCGCGCTTGAGTGTGGAGTCGGTAATCACCGCCGATCCGCAGGTGATTGTGACCAGCGGCACGGGCAACGGGCGGCCACCCTCGCTCGACAGCTGGCTGGAATGGCCCGGTATGCAAGCGGTTGAAACCAACCAGCTGTATTTTATCGAAGCAGATATTCTGCACCGTCACTCTCCCCGCATTCTGCAGGGAGCCACACAGATGTGTGAATATCTGGACAGGGCGCGAGCTGCTTTATTGACAGGAAATGAATGAGTGGTTCATGCCTTACACCTCAGCGATGAGAAAGCAAGTAGGTGTCAATATTGGAATTCTGGGGGGCAGTTTACTTAATTAATTAAATTAGGGCATCTCTAAAAATGCTCAGATTTTCATTTTTGTTTGTGTCAATAAAGAATCAAGCCAACTCCGATAAATTACCTATGGCTACAAGATGGGTATCACATTCCGCTCGGGTGATCCCATTTTCAGTTCACTTAAAGGCACTCAAGCAAGTGGAGTTAAACAGAATCTGTAATCTGAGCAGCCCGAATACGGGATTCAACCAGCTCCACTGTCCGTAATTTCATAGCCTCTGGCATATAGCTATGGTTGATTAAATCGATAATTTTTTTCTGGCTGGTCTTCAGTTTGGTGATAAATGTTTGAATCGGTTTTTCCTGCAGCCCAAGTCGTCGCCCCAATTCCAGGAAGTCAACTCCGGTGTAATAACCGTAGTGGTTGTAGGTATCGGTAAACTCTTCATCGCCATCTTCCTGGTCCTGTAGCAGCCCCAGTGCCAGCAGCCCCATGCCGCTAACGTCGTTATCAGGCGTCTCGGTTCTAAACGCTTCACAAAACAGACAGTCGTAATTGGGGGTTAGCTTGTCGTAAAAGGGGCTGTTGTTGCCTGCCAGCCGTTGCACGCTTAAATTTTTTAAATGCAGATCGTCATTGCCCGTCACATAGGCGAGTATCACCCGCCGAACAAAATCCAGCACAACCGCCTGTTTGCCATTGGTGACTTTGTCGATAAGTCTGCCAACTTCTTCGTAGGTTTTACTGTATTTGTCTTCGCTGGGCAGGTCGAAGCACTGCATCAGGTCTTCCTGGTGCAGCTTTTTGCCGTTGCCTTGCCGGTCGAATCGTTTGCTGATGTATGCCAGCTCGCCACCGTCAAAGGCTACTAATCCACACAGGGCGGTATCAATGCCCATCAGCCGGCTCACTTCCATAGCGGCGTGTTCGTTTTCGGCGGCGTTGGGGTAGGCTTCGGGGCTGGGCTTGAGTATGTATTCCCCGCCTTCGGCAGTGGCCACCAGTTGGTGTTTTGCATTTTCCTTCAGGGATAACTTCTGTTGCACCCCGGAAATAGACATACCCTGAATATTCTCGCGGCTGCTCTGGAAAAATTCAGCCCGTGTAAATGGCAGGCAGGGGCTGACTTTGGCGCTGCCAAAGAGCGTTTTGAAGGCTGTGTTGTGGTAGCCCGGTTTACTCTGTTTTCCAGTCAGTTTTTTTAAACTGATTTTGCAGTTTTCCGTAGCCATAATGTGTATCACTCGCTAGCAGGGAGGACAGTCACCGCGCCAACCAGGTCGCGCCCGTTCATTAGTAGTAGGCCAAAGCGGTCATTCTCGTCGATCTTTTGTTCCTGAGACTGTAGCTTTCGCAGCCAGCCCTCGGATACCAGGTTTTCAAAAAAGCTGGGAAACTGTGTGTATCTGAACGGCTGTTCCTGTAACGGGAAGTTGAAGGCGATAGGTGCTCCTTCGGCCAAATAGTCATCGTCGTAAGTGAATTCAAAGCCATTCTGCATTTCGACAAGTGTTCCAGCCTGCTTGTGATTGTAGAAGACGTGCGCGGTGCGCGCTGTTTGATCGGGCGATTCTTTTTTCATCGCTATTTCATCCTATCCATAGTTTCATGCCCAGTGCGCGAGCGACATTGCCGACACTGTCCAGCCGGGCGCTGGGGTGCCCCTGTTCAATTTTGTTGAGGGTTGCGTAGGCAATGCCAGAAAGCTCACAGAGGTCATTCAGTGTTAACTGCTGCTTTTTGCGCTCAGCGCGTATGCGCTGCCCGGCCTCTTCGATGGGGGAAAATTGCGCTGCCTGGGCCGCCATTGCCGCTTCCTTTTGTGCCGTAGCCAGGCGCAGACGCAGTTCGTCCAGCAATGCGCCTGCATCAACGTCATCCAAGCGGGAAATGTTGGTGTTTGATGAGTTTTTTGTGTTCATTTTTATATACTAATTTGTTTAATTTGGTGTTTTGTGTTCGTTATAGAGTATAGTGTGTTTTGAAAGTATGCAATAGTATATATATTGTGGGTATTTGCATTTTAAGATATGTATTAATGATTTTTAAGTAGGGTTTTCAGCTTTTGAGCCGAGCCCACGCTACTTCAATTGCAGGCTGAGTAATACAGAACGTTTTGGGCATAAAAAAAGCCGACCCTTTCGAATCGGCTTTTCTATGTATGGTGCCCAGGAGAGGACTTGAACTTTCAAGGTGGTTCAATAAATCATTTTAATTTCAATAGGATATATCGTTCCGCTTGATTTGCGTTCCACTCACGTTCCACGGGCCAAATTGGCCAAAAAAGCGAGTTAGAGGTTAAACGCTGGTTCCATTAATTTTTGCTCACTCCTGCTGAGCCCAACCGCGCTTGCTTTATTCTTCCAGTTTCCAACACTGGCAAGTACTTCATCTTTAATTTTCGTTGCTTGCCCACTGTCGAGCTGAAAGAAGTCGATGATTTCCATGGCCAGCTCATAGTCCAGACTGTTATCGCTGTCTGTGATATTGAGGTGCAATCCATTGGCCGGTGTAACCGGGTTAATGTCATATGCTGGAGATAGCAGCCAGCCCCCCTTGTTGTATATGAATCCGTGGTTACGGAGGTGGTCATCTGTATTGGAAATGGCGATGTAAAACACAATGCGACGCCATAACTGCGCGAGGTCTTCTTTGGTGTTTGCACCGTGTTCTGTCAGGAATTGCGCGAGCTCCAGATAACTGGCTTCATAATCACCATCGTAATAGCCGAGCTGGGTCATCGCCGAAGTAAAGTGAAGGCGGCTTTCCTTGGTACGATCGAAACGTTTAGTCAGGAAGGTATGATGGTGGCTGCCGAATTTTTCTATCCGGCTCTCCGGCATGGTGACGCCGGCGTCCAGGGCGAGCGTATAAGCAACATACTCCCAGGCGGCGATATCGTAGTCATCATGCTGGCTGGGGAACTTGGCGATCCATAGGTGTCCATCCTCATCGGTCACACTGGCTTTGGGTCGGGCTCCGCCCAACGAAGAGCCTGGTGACATGAGCATGTATAACCATTTTACGTATTCGGGATCATCGCTATCGGCATTTTCTTCCACCTGCCTGGCTGCGTGCTCAAGTTCTCTCAAGGATGAGATAGGTGGGGCAGCAAGGCGCTCATCGTCGTCCAGAAAAGGCCCGTCCAGCTTGCGCTTGAATCTCAGTGCACCAGCTCGGTGAAGATCGTGTACGCCCAGGAGATAATCAATTTCATTCAGGACTCGTGGACGACGCTCTTCCTGGCGGGCATGAATTGCCTCGCGCCGTTTCATTAACAAACGCCCCCAGCGATCCGGGCATGAATCTAAAAATACGCGGAAATTCTTATCGTCTTCACCATGCTGTTCGCCGGAATAGAGGTTGAGTTCAGGGTCAATTTGCTGAGCATAGGGGGACTGCAGCCAGTCAGTGTCATAACTGAAGCTAAAATGCTCTTTTTGGCGAGCGGCGGACGAGCGAAGTGTTCCAACAAGCGTTGGCTCTTCGAACTCCTCCCAGTCTGCAAAGACAAAGACCTCCGTACTCATGGCTATTTACCCTCGCTCAAGGCTGTGTTCCTGTTTTCTTGCCGATCAGTTTGATGTCCTGCAGCTTATGACCCAGTTCATCGTCCAGCGCGACGTTGGCAAAGTCACCAGCAAGCCCTAGGACGCTGAGCACAGCCAGATAGTGGCCGATTGAAACGCTGGGATCTCCCTTTTCAATCTTTCGAATAGTCAGGCGACTAAGCCCGGTGCGCTCGGAAATCAAAACCTGGGTATAGCCTCTGCGTTTACAGGCCAGTTTGATGTTCTCGCCAAGCTGTTCCAACAGGCGTCTATTCTTGGGAAAAACAACAGCAGATCGAGTCTTCTCGGGCTTTTTATTGGACACTGCAGTTACCAAATTGGTTGAAAATGGTAATTATAGCGATCATCCCTTATTTTTCAACTCATGTGGTCACTATGATTGCCAAAAGTTGAAATAATGGTAAGTATAGGTACCATTATAGGTATTGGCCGTTATGTGACTGAGCTGTGCGAGTGGTTCTTTAGCAAGATTGTCGCATGGATGATCAGGCCGCAGAGGCATAATCACCATCAACTGTGTAGGACGATTGGGGCTCTTTTACTCCCTGGCCAAAATCGGAGACGAATACGTGACGCTGACGTTGGTCGCCTTGCTCAACCCAGCGGCCATAGTGTCTCATGATCATCTCCGTGGTCTTGTGCCCCATCTGTTGTGCCACGAACAAAGGGTTTTCTCCTCCGGAAAGTAATTGACTGGCGTAGGTGTGGCGGCTTTGGTATGGGTTGCGATAGCGGACTTTGGCCGTTTTCAGAATATGCTTCCAGGGTCGCTCTAAGTATTCATAATCAATGAACGGGCCCTTATCGCCTGGTCGGACGAAGATGTAGTCACTGCCGACAAAGCTGAATTGCTTCTGGTGCTTGAGTGCTTCATAGGCGGCAGGTAGCAGGACTATTCTCCGATTGCTGGATCGAGTTTTGGTTTCCTTTAGCTTGCGTTCAACAACGGCCCGCTGGACATGCACTTCACGTTGCTCCCAATCGACATCGCTCCACTGCAGGCCGAACAATTCCGATGTCCTCAACCCAGAAAAGAATGCAAATTTCAGCAGATTCCGAATACGTGGATCGTAGGTCAGAGCGCTCTGTAGAACCTTGCTGATTTCCTTGCTCGTAAAAGGATCCACTTCATAATCGGTCTTGGCCTGGTTGCGATCTACCAGCTTGCTGACTTTGATCTTGTCCAGAGGGTTACGGTCGATGATGTCATCGTTCAGCGCCCGGTCCAGAACAGCGCGAAGCGGGGTTAGGTTGACTTCTCACGAGCAGAGGCTGCATTGATCGCTTCCAGTGGAAGCGCGACTTCAATCAGTTTTTTCTTATAGGCCTTGGTCATGTTCAAACACTAATCTGTATGTTGATGGGTGCAGGGTTAGTTCGCCACGTTTCTGCATTTCGCGCAGTTCATCACCGGTTATCTCGATGGGTACGCCTTCGAGATTAGCCAGTATCAGAACGTATGTCTCAGGAGATTTTTCGACAATGCTCCAGATTTCAGCTTCGAGCTGGAGTGGTTCACGTTCAAGGCAGTGGTCCTTGGGCCAGTAATGCCGCTTGATCTCGCCATTGGCTGACCTGAGTTCCCACGGAAACAAACTGCCATTCGCCTTTGCGATCCAGTTTCCTTGATCGTCATAGAAGCGGCTGTCGTGATCCTTGTGGAATCCTTCACTCAGTGCGAAGCGTTCCATCATTCCTGGCTTTGGCGGTTTCTCTTTGCGCCGGGGTCTTAGGACCAGCTCATCGTCGTCTTCGAGGTCCGAAGTATCGCCTTCCTGCTCGGGAGGAGTCTCTGTCTCCGTATCGTCGTCAACCTCGCAGGTTTCGTCTTCAATGGTGTCATCCGTGTACTCTGCATCTGATTCTTGGATGGAATTATCATCATCTGCTACGTCGTTTTGGCCTTTTGGCTGTATCGGCGTTTCGACTGCATCAACCGCAGGTTCCCGAGTGGGGGATACAACATCTTCCCGTGGAACCAGTGTGAAGTTTCCTTCCATGTATTCCGTGACGAACGCTCGCGGTCTGTCGAAACAGAGTTTTATAGCATCTGTGATGTCCGTGTTTCTGAATGATCGACCAAGCTCCAGTGCCACGGCTCTGGCGAGTTTTCCTAGTGTTTTGTCTTCGGCATGCAGAATGCCGTCAGCCCAGATAGCATCGACTTGTCTGGGAGTGCCAGCGGGCTTCCCGTCTATATAGGAAATAATCTCCAGCTCACGTGTTGTTTGCCACTTTGTAACAGCAAGCTCTCTCGCCAAAGTTCGGATACGCTCTGCTTCCTCTTCGTCTTTTAGCTTGAGGCGTTGTAATTCCAGACCCAACTGTGTAAGCCAATCGCACGTCTCCGGTTTGCCCGCTTCTGTTCCCTTGCGGTGAAACTTCTCTTCGGCGTGAGCCGCCAAAAGGGGAAGTGCCGAAAACGGTCCTGTCTGCGTGATGTCTACGGGCAGGTCCTGAAGATTGGCAGTCTTGTCTTTCACCCACTGGTGCAGATGGCTCCAGGGGATAAGGGGTTGCAGGGTTAGTGCATATTCGAAGTCTTCGACTGGCGTCCAGCGACCAGAGAGGCTTAGCCAGTGTTGGCAATCATCCCAGACCCGGCGTGCATGGCGCTGCAACAAAGCGCGCGCGCGACGAAGATCGTCTGCCGATAGATGGCCGGTTGGAAGGCTTTGCAGCCATTTAATTGCCAGTTCGGGTGTCGGGCGATCCTCGACACCGATCTTACGCCAAATTGTCAGGTCGCTTACGGACGTGCGCACAGTTTCCGCGCCGGGGGCATCTTCCTCATTGGCATGCAGGAATACGCCTGCGCTCGTCACCCACGATCCGTTTTCAGTCAGAATAAGCCGTTCGTTTTCAAAGGCTGATTTGATGTCAGTGAAATCACTGGTCGAGCATCCGTCTATAAGTTCGTCCAGTCTCCGATACCATTTCTCGACTTCGTGAGGCGGAGGGTTCGTACCCTTCGAAAGTGCCCGTAGCCGGACTATAAGTTTGTCTGGTCCTGTCGGTGAATCGCCTACACCCAAAAGCTCCAGTAAAGGAGCTGTTGTAGGATTATCCAGATGCGCGTCGACGAATGGTTCGACATCCCGCAAAGCTTCTGTCTCTGGGGTTCTCCGCAGAAGTTCGGCAGGTTTCCGCAGCATACCGTGCGTATCACGCAGGCACTTCTCGTTACGTAGTCTCAGAATCCACTGTGGCAGCAAACCGTCGCGAATAACTCGTTGAGTGCGCCCATTCTGTGCTTCTTCAGTCACTGTGGCCGTGGTCGAACTGGTCCAATACCTTTGCGGGGCCGAGAGAATTCTCTCCGCGACTTTCCCCCAAATCGACTTGTCTTCTACCGAGAGTTCTTCCCAATGCCGCCAAATTTCTTTATCGAAATCCCAATCGCCGATCTTGAACCAAGGGCTCTTATATCGCGGGTTAAACGGACCATTGTAACTTCGACGCTTTAGCTCGGGCTCAATGTCCCTGAGAGGCATGTAGCTAGATTCGATTTGCTTGAGCGGCACAAATGTGTGAATCCCTGCCCGTCCACTTTCAATCCATTGAAGCCATTCTTCACGCGAGCATGACGTGAAGGAGCGCAGATACGCGGTATGTAACAGATGCGTCTCGCACCACTTTTCGGGCAGCATGAGATCAAGTGATCCATCGAAGTCACACAGAATTTTCGCGTTGACGCTGCGCAGTCGCTTGTCCTCACAGGCAAATTGGAAGGCGTCTCCCGTGCTTGCACCCAGTTTAGCGGCTATCTGTGCTATGCGTACTGCATCGTTGAGCGTCTTCTCCTTAGATGCGAAGAAATCGACGGCGACCCTGTCGATGACTTTTCCAGTATCGCTCGGTTCGCTTAAACCGATTTCTTTCAGAACGGTATCAGCATCTTCGACTTGCCGGGCGAGTCCTTCATTGCCGTCAAGCTCCGATAGTCGCCGCCTGTCTGTCAGGTATCGAAGCCAGTTCTGATTGAGCACGGAAAGCCTGTCGCCAAGAAACTGCCAGTCTTCTTCAGTAGGAATGAGCTTCTTCTCGCCAAGGCGCACTACCTCGTTTGCTGCATAAAGCACGTCCTTGCCTTGAACAGGGACGATGCGCAGCGCTCCTTTCGGACAATGGAAACGATACCCCGTTATGATCGGCGCGATGTAGGACCAGAGGCTGAGAAGGCGGTGCCAGTTTTCAGGTTTTGGAAGATGCTTTTCCTGAAGAGCTTCCAATACGTCCTCATCATCGACTTCCTCTATCAGTCCCCAGTTAAGTAACTTCTTTCGATCCTTACTGGTGACATCATGGGAGAATGCGGGTCTTCCGGTTTCATCTAAGAGTGCGGCCGCTTGCCCGTCAGGCCAAACCTCAAAAAGTGCTTTGGGAATAATGATGCACTGTTCTTTTGCGACCAGCTCGCCATCATCAGTTAGTAAAAGGTCTTCGTCCTGGATTGAATCTGCAAACGACTTCTCGACGATTGTTCCACAGGTTCCCTCCAGCGACGTATCTTCCTGGTCTACGTCTGGCATGAGCGCATAGGCGCGCGCTCTTTCAGCCGGATGCTGTTTCGATTTTTCCAACCACTTGAGCATCACTTCTGCGGCGAGTCTTCCTGCACGATTCAACAGCCACCGGTTCGTGGGTGATGTTTCGGGGTCCTTGATCTTGAGACGCGCAGGGTCCTGTATAAAGGGCGCGTTACAGGCAAACGGCAGCGAAGTCTTGACCCCTGTGGGTAGGACAACGTATAGACGTCCTTTCGCGCCAAGGACGATCTCAACGGCGCAGGGTGGAAAGTCTGTCTCCTTGTCTTCAAAGAGCATGCGCTCATCACGGATTTCGGCCAACGCCTCTGCCGGGAAGCGTTCCAGCCTGGACCGTGCGATCAGGTAGCTCTCGTCTTCATTGTCGTGCAATGCGAGCCATTCCGTGCCCTCTACCGGGCCGGGACCGAGGCTGCCCCAATGAAGTATATCTTCGCCGATCTGGATACGCCTGATGTTCTTAAAGAACAACAGTGACACGGGGCTTTTTAGCCATTCCTTGAGGTTCTTTTCGACTTCAGTCCTGCGGTGATGGTCCTGTATGGCAACGCGAACCGTCGTGAATTCTTCTGTAGGGGAAGTCTCGCTCGACCATTGAGGTTCGGTGAAACGCTGATGATTGAAGGCTACGGTAAGCGTCGGGGTAATGAGTTCTACGCGCTTACCCAGACTGAAGGTGCTTTTGAACCCTATGCCCCGGAAACCGATTGTATGCAGTGCGCGCTTGTTCGAATAGCCGAACCTGCACAACGACCTAAAATGCTCTTCAGTGAAATCTTCGCCGTTGTGTTCGAAAATGAAGGTGTCGTTTTCGATACGGACTTTTGCCTCGGATGCCCCCGCGTCGTCGGCGTTCTGCAAAAGTTCAGAAACGATGTGGCGCGGACTTTGAACCTGCTTGAACAACTGCCGCCAGGGGGCCGACAGCACTGGATTGCTTTCGAGCTGCTCCCAGAGTTCTGCTGTTTCCTGGCGTATGGGTTCAAAGTAGGCAGGGTGAGCACTCATCTGGGAACCTCAGATTTGCTCAAGAGGTGTTTCAGCTCGAATTGCTGCGCTGTTACACCGAAAGCAGGCTCTACCTCGAAAGGTTGCCAAACATATCGGGGTTCTTGCGCAGATTCCTGACTGATCTGCACAATAGCCAGAATATAGTCCTCCGGCTTGTTCAGTGAGGTGATGATCTCGTTTCGCGTGACTGTGATCGTGTTCGCGCCGTCTATGCGGCCTTTAACTTCGATAAATCGTTGCTTTTTCGTATCGGGATTCAGGGACACGATGTCGTAGCCAACTTTTGCGGTCGATACATCTTCAGGCAGGTTTCCAAGTGAGCGCTCTGCATCCATCACGGCGTTCATCGCCATGATTTCGATCTGGCGTCGGCTTGCGGCATCGGCTGCGAATTCAGCCGGAGCGCCGGAAGGTTGTTTCTTGGCGAGCAACCCTTTAGGCACGACGATCAAACCGCCTCGCACCAGGGGTGCGCTGGCCGTTATGTTTTTCTCTTGCGCCAGTTGTTCCATTCGGCGCTTGAGGCGATCTGCCAGGTCTTCGGCGCGTCTTTGTGCGTTTTCCCAGTTGAGCCTTGTCTTCTTTCCGGCGTTGGCCTCTTCTTTCAGCTCAAAGGCCCGCCCATCCCAGTAATTGATTTCCTTCTTCAATCGAGCCTGAACTTCTCGTTCAGTCTTTTCGATTTCCGGCAATCTCCGGTTTTTGACTTCTTTCAAATGCTCTTGTGCCAGCTCAATGATTGCGAACTTCTTTACCTCTGATTCAAGGTCATCTGATAACCAATGTCCTTTCAACTCGTCTTCTACCGCCGACAATTCTTCGGTTGCGGCCGATCTCAGGTTCAGGTGTGGCGCAATACCTGCGTTCACGACAGTTCCGTCTTCCCGGATACTGGCAAACTGAAGCCGCTGCGAAACAATCTGGTTCGCTCCTGAACTTGTCTTGCGTCCATCCTCGATGCTGTGTTCCATGAGGAATACAGCCTGAATGTCTTCTCCCGGATCACTTTCGTCGACCATGACGGCGCCCAGTTTCATCAGGTCGCCGTATTGATCTCTGATCAGGCTGATAACTGCTTCCAGAAGCGGGTGTCCGGGGCAGACAAACTCGGCCACGGGTTGTTGGTTGATGTATTGCTTGTCAAAGCAAATACGCTCAAAGCGCTTCTGTACAGGTGCGCCTTTGCCGATCAGACGGTCACGCTCCCGGATACGCACGGGTACGTGCGTGATCTCGAACCGGCCTTCCTCGCGCTTCTTGAAGCGACCGCCCAGGTGTTTGAACGCTTCTATAAAGAAGCTTTGGATATGGTGCGGCTGTAAACGCTGTGCCTCGGCCCGTTCCATCTCCAGTCGAATGCTTTCGACATCAGATTCAGCCATCATGTCATTGGTAAGTTTGCGTTTCTTGAGCAGTTCTTCGATATGGTGGTAATCGACAGCCCCGTCTATTTTTTCGAAGAGCTTGGCCTTTGCCTCATCGCTTTCACCGTACTGGATAGCCTCCCAGAGCAGGTCTTTAAGGGAAGTGCCTTCGAACGGCTCTTTGCCCAGCACGTCGTAAACGCGGCCGCCGAGTGCTGCCCGCGCTGTTTCCAGCTTTTCTAGCAGGCGTGCGTAGACTTCACCTTCCCGCGTATCGGCGGCGACGAGGTTCCATAGGTGGCAAACTTCTGTCTGACCGATACGGTGAATTCGACCAAAACGCTGTTCGATTTTGTTCGGGTTCCACGGCAGGTCATAGTTCACCATCAGATGCCCGCGCTGGAGGTTCACACCTTCACCGGCTGCGTCGTTTGCCACTAGGACCTGTAGTTCACGATCTTGCATAAAACGGCTGATGACTTTTCGGCGTTCTTCTCGTGTGACACCGCCGTGGATGACTTCGACACTTTCCGGTTTGCCGAGTCGGGTTCTGATCTTGTCCGCCAGGTACTGAAGCGTATCCTTGGCTTCCGTGAAAATAATAAGCTTTCGGCGGTTGCCGTCGCTGTCGATCATTAGATCGTCATCGAGGATTTTGTTGAGCTCCAGCCACTTCGTGTCCTTGCCGGAGCGCAATACACCTAGAGCCTTCTGTTCGAGGTCTTTAAGTGTTTCTACTTCAATCTGAAGCTGCTCAATGGTCTCAGCCGTAGTCGCCGTCGTGGAAATCGTTTCCTCGAAAGCCTCAATATCTTCTTCTCCGTACTCATCAATATTGCCGAGTACCTCGTTGCTTAAATACTCATCTTCATGGGCGAGGGCTTTCTTCTTGCCGCGTGCAATTAACCGTGCTTCTGCAAGCTCGTTTTCGAGTTTTTCACGACGACGCTTGAGCGACTGGTAGATCGCGGCGGGGGAAGAGGCAAGGCGGCGCTGAAGGATTTGAAGCGCGAACCCGACATTGTTTCGTTTCTTGGCGTCTTCCTCCGCGAAACGCCTTACGCGGTTCATCTCTTCACGAACGTAATCCGTGACTCTCCAATACAAGGAAGCCTCTTCATCGGAAAGTTCGTATTTGACGGTGTAAGCCAGGCGCTCCGGGAACAAACGCGTTCCGTCAAACTTCAACAGCTCTTCTTTCGTAAGGCGCCGCATCATATCTTGCGTGTCGGCGTAGTGGACGCCATCACGGAAGCGCCCCTCGAAGCGGTCTCCGTCCAGGAGCGCCATGAAGAGCTGGAAATCTTCTTCCTTGCCGTTGTGCGGCGTAGCAGACATCAAAAGCAAGTGTCGACAGATTTGTCCGAGCTTCTGACCGAGCTGATAGCGTTTTGTGTACTTTACGTCGCCGCCAAAATAGCTGGCGGACATACGGTGCGCTTCGTCCGAGATAATCAAATCCCATTCTTGAGATCGAATGAGTTTTTCTTGTAATTCCTCATTTCGCGCCAAGACGTCCAGTCGGGCGATCATATGGTTGCGGTCATTGAACGGGTTCCCTGAACGCGAATTTTCGATCATATCTCTGCTGAGAATGTCAAACTCAAGATTGAATTTGTCGCCCAATTCATCCTGCCACTGTTCGACCAGACTTCCCGGCGCAACGACCAAGCATCGTTCCAGATCACCCCGCGCGATAAGCTCTTTGATTAGCAAGCCCGCCATAATCGTTTTACCTGCGCCGGGGTCATCCGCTAGCAGGAAGCGAAGCGGTTGCCTTGGCAGCATCTCTCCGTACACAGCCGTTATCTGGTGAGGCAAGGGTTGAACCAGACTTGTATGTATGGCGAGGTAAGGGTCGAAGTGGTGCGCCAGTTTGATACGATTCGCTTCTGTCACCAGGCGAAGCATTTCGCCGTCAGCGTCGAATGACCAGCTACGTCCGGCCGAAGCTATCTTCAGGGTATGTTCTTCATCTCGATAAACTAGACGGTTTTGAACCCCGCCGTGCGCGTCCTCAAATATGACTTTAACGGCCTGATCGCCATACCATTCGATATTGACGACCTTGGCAGTGCCAGTAGGGGTCAATCCTTGAACCGAAGCGCCAGCTTTCAGGTCTTCCAGCCTTGTTTGATTCATCTCAGTCATTAGGAGCTCCTGATCTCCTTGGTTGAGCGTTCTGGCTTCGGTTACTTTCCGCCGTTGCTGTCGCTGGATTTTTTTGATTGATTCTCAATCCAGATTTCGATCTCCGTGCGTCGGAAACGCCATGCGCCACCTACCTTAAATCCGGGTATCTTGCCTTCTGCCGTCAGACGATACGCGGTCTTTTCGGTGATTTTGAGGTATTCGGCTACCTCTTTAACTGTCATGATGTCGTTGTTCATCACTGTGCTCGTATTTGCAGCGAAAATGTGAAAATAAGGGAAAATACGGAATTAAACAACCTTATTTTCCATAATCCCTTCTAAACAGTCAGGTTAAGAAATTTCGGTTTACCTAAGATACCTTTACCAGCAGATCGGGGTCATTTCTCTATCTCGCACCTAATCTAGACGCATAGCATCTTGAATCAGTCGCCCGCAGTTCATTTTGTACCTTCATTGTGGGGCGTTGGCTGAAGTGCTAGGTCTCAGAGGCATTGCCCAGAGTAGCTTTTACTGGGGCTGCCAGGGTTGCTCAAAGTTGAGGGAGGTTTTTTCAGTTTGTATCCCAGGTGTATCCCATGACTTTTTCTAGGGGCTGGTGTGGGGTGGAAAATAAACCGTTGCGCTTAATAAAGGGAGGGGATGGTACAGAGGCCGGACTTGAATCGGCCCGCCCTTGCTGGTAGGAGATTTTAATCTCCCATGTCTACCAATTTCATCACTCTTGCACTGCTTGGATTGGCGCTGGCGGTCGCTTGATAGAGTACACACAGATAATGTGTTAGATCAGGTTCGCGGTTTGCTTGACCACACTTAGGGTGTTGGGAATGTATTCGTCAGGCAGTCGTTGTCAGGCAGAGTGTGATAGCGCAGAGAGATGTATAAAGGCTAACAGCAGGCCAGTGTGAGCCATCGAAATGGACGCTAAATTTTCAATTCTGCGTTCCACTCACGTTCCACAGAAGGGACAATTCGAGACGATGAGAGACAAGATGATTGGCTTCTGAAAATAAAAAAACCATTTAAGAATCAGTGTCTTAAGTGGTCTCTCGTGGTCTATCGATGTTTTTCAAAATGGTGCCCAGGAGAGGACTTGAACCTCCACGCCCTTGCGAGCACTAGCACCTGAAGCTAGCGTGTCTACCAATTTCACCACCTGGGCAGCGGGAAATCTGCTGGCCAGTGCCAGCGAGGAGCGCACTTTACTGATCCCGCTTTCCCTTGTCAACGCCCGCCGCGAAAAAAACAAGGATTGTCTCAGTCCATGAGCTACAATGCCCGCAAAGCCGCTACTGCGGCGCAAATCAGTGAAAAGTAGAGCCTTTTGAGCAAGAAAAGAAACCCCAAAGATCCCCACGCCGCCCGCGAAGCGATGCGTTATGAAAATCCCATTCCCAGCCGCGAGTTTATCCTCGATTACCTGCGCGACAGCATTGGCCCCATGACTCATCCTGAGCTGTGCAAGGCGCTGAAATTGCGGGGTGAAGAGCCGGTAGAGGCGTTGCGTCGCCGTCTGATTGCCATGTGTCGCGACGGCCAGTTGGTGAGTAATCGCCGGGATGCCTTTGGCCCGCTGGACAAGATGAACCTGATCAAGGGCCGGGTGATCGGCCACCCGGAGGGTTTTGGTTTTGTGAAGCCGGATGCCGGGGGCGACGACCTGTTTTTGTCCAGCCGCCAGATGCGCCGGGTAATGGATGGCGACCGGGTGCTGGTGCGCGCTTCTGGTCACGACCGCCGTGGCCGGGTGGAAGGTTCCATTGTCGAGGTGGTGGAGCGGGGCAGCAGTCAGTTGGTGGGGCGTTTGTTTACCGAGAGCGGCGTGTTTTTTGTTCGCCCGGAAAACCCCCGTATCCCCCAGGATATTCTGGTGCCGCCCAGGGATATTGGCCGCGCGAAAGAAGGCCAGGTTGTGGTGGTGGAGATTGTTTCGCCACCAGATCGCCACACCATGCCTACCGGTAAAATCAGCGAAGTGCTGGGCAGCCATCTCGATCCCGGTATGGAAATTGATATTGCCATCCGCAACCACGGTATTCCCAACCAGTGGCCAGCGGCGGTGACTGAACAGTGTGCAAAAATAGCGGATGAAGTCAGCGAGGCGGACAAATGGCAGCGGGTGGATTTGCGTCACTTGCCCTTTGTCACCATCGACGGCGAAGACGCCCGCGACTTTGACGATGCGGTGTATTGCAAGCCGGGTCGCATGGGTAGTCACACGCTGTACGTGGCCATTGCCGATGTATCCCACTATGTGCCCGTGGGCAGTGCTCTGGATAAAGAGGCCTGGGAGCGGGGCAACTCCGTGTATTTCCCGGAGCAGGTGGTGCCCATGCTGCCGGAGAAATTATCCAACGGTTTGTGCTCGCTGAATCCCCAGGTAGATCGCCTGGGGATGGTGTGCGAAATGAAAATCGCCGCCAATGGCGAGGTCAAAAAGTACCAGTTCTATGAGGCGGTCATTCACTCTCACGCTCGCCTGACGTACACGCAGGTGGCGCAAATGATTGCTCAGCGGGCGGAAAAAGACAGCCCGGTTCGCAAGCAATTCACGTCCGTGGTCAAGCATATTGATCATCTGTATCGGTTGTTTCAGGTGCTGCTAGCGGCTCGTGGTCAGCGCGGGGCCATCGACTTTGAAACCACCGAAACCCGTATTCTGTTTAATGCCGAGCGCAAGATCGACCAGATCGTTCCCAGTGAACGCACCGACGCTCACCGCTTGATTGAAGAATGTATGCTGTGCGCCAATGTCTGCGCCGCGCAGTTGCTGGAAAAGAGCAAATTGCCCGGCCTGTACCGCATTCACGCGCACCCCAAAGAACAAAAACTCACTGCGTTGCGGGAGTTTCTTGGTGAGTTGGGTCTTGGTCTGGGAGGCGGTGAGTCCCCATCACCCAAAGACATGCAAAAAGTTCTGGCGCAAATCGGCGAGCGCCCGGACCGTCATGTGATTCAAACGGTGATGTTGCGTTCCATGAATCAGGCGGTGTACGACCCGGAAAATATCGGCCACTTTGGTCTCAACTACCCGGCTTACACCCACTTTACCTCGCCCATTCGCCGCTACCCGGATTTGCTTACCCACCGAGCGATCAGGCACCTGCTGCGCAGTAAAAAGCGTGTGGCAGGTTTAAAGCGCGTGTCCGGTGCGCCGGCACTGACTGCCAAACAGATTTACCCCTACGACATGGCCGCCATGATGGAGGCGGGAGAGCACTGCTCCATGACCGAACGCCGCGCTGATGAGGCCACCCGCGAAGTGGTCAGTTGGCTGAAGTGCGAATATTTGCAGGAGCATGTGGGTGACGAGTTGGATGGTGTGGTCAGCGCGGTAACTAATTTTGGTTTATTTATTGAATTGCAGGATATTTATATCGAGGGTCTGGTGCATATCACCAACCTGCCCAAAGACTATTACAACCACGACCCTTCCCACCATCGCTTGATTGGCGAGCGCACCCGCCGGGTATTCCGCCTTGGGGACAAGCTGCGGGTAACCGTGGTTCGGGTTAATCTGGACGAGCGCAAAATCGATTTTGAGCTGGCCGAGAAACAGCCCAAAGCACCACCGCCCGCGACGAAAAAAATATCAGGCAAAGACAAATTTATGGCGCAGATGAAGGCGGAGCAAGGGCGCGGTAAAAAAGGGCCGAGCAAAAGACCGGTGCGGCGTAAGTGACATCAAAGATGTCATCCTGAGCGCAGCGAAGGAACTCACAAGTGTGGCAACGCCGAGATCCTTCGCTGCGCTCAGGATGACAGTCGGCATAGGAATACGACGTGACTTCAAAAGAATGGCAATACGGCCTGCACGCGGTGCAAGCGCTGTTAAAAACCAACCCGGAAAAAGTTAAAGAGCTGCGCCTGCAACGGGGCCGCGATGACGAGCGCATGAAAAAAATTGTGCAAATGGCCGAACGCCATGGCACGGCCATCACTTGGGTAAATCGCAAGGAGATGGACAAGGCCGCTGAGGGTCGCCATCAGGGGGTCATGGCCCTGTGCGAAGGTGGTGAGGTACGGGACGAGCATTATTTGCTGCAACTGGTGGCACAGCTCAATAAGCCGCCATTTTTGCTGGTACTGGACGGCGTGACCGACCCCCACAACCTGGGTGCCTGCCTGCGCTCTGCGGATGCCGCCGGGGTGCATGCGGTTATTGCCCCCAAAGATCGTTCTGTCGGTATTACACCCACCGTCAGCAAAGTGGCCTGCGGTGCGGCGGAATCGGTGCCGTTTGTGGTGGTGACCAATTTGGCGCGCACCTTAAAACAATTACAGGATGCTGGAATTTGGGTGGTGGGCACGGCTGGTGAAGCCGATGAGCTGGTTTACCACGCGGATTTAAAAGGCCCACTGGCCCTGGTGATGGGGGCGGAAGAAAAAGGCATGCGCCGCCTGACTCGCGAGCAATGCGACAGCCTGGTAAAACTGCCCATGGCGGGCAGCGTCAGCAGTTTGAATGTGTCGGTGGCGACGGGGGTATGTTTGTTTGAGGCGGTGAGGCAGAGGACATAGGGCGCGCTGCGCGCTTACAGGGCGCCCGCTTTGCGGGCTACAGGGTACAGCAGATCAAGCCAGCTTGCTGGCGTCCTGTAGCCTCGAAGAGGCGTGCTGTCAGCTTTGTTTTTGCCAAACAGTCAGTTGTGCCAACGTATGCTGAAATTTGCGCCGGGTTTCGCGAATTACAAAGGGAATGTCCTGTGGCTCGGCAAGCAGTTTGAACTCTGGTTTCAGATGATCCTGCAAGCCTTCTAACGTATCGTAATTCTCTCCGGTATTGGCTTTAAAACCGCCCAGCCATTTTTCCCTGGGGGTAAATTCTTCCAGCCAGGTGTAGGGAGAGGTCAGCACCAGTAAACCGCCGGGGCGGATGCGCTCTTTGATTTGTTGCAGAAATTTTGCCGGGTCGTAGAGCCTGTCCAACAAGTTGCCAGCAAACACCAGGTCGTAGTCGCGATATTTTTCCACCAGGTTGCAGGCGTCCCCCTGCATAAAGGCGATTCTGTCTTTCACTTCGGTGTAACCGTCGAAGTCGCTCAATTGTATTTCCTTGTAGGAAACCAATTCTCCTTCGTCTTGCAAAATGTAGCGCTGAGAGCCGGTTTTTTGCAGGTTGGTGGGGGCTTCGATCAGGCGCACGGAAAAGTCGATGGCGTCTACATGATCAACGTGTTTCGCCAGTTCAAACGACGAGCGCCCGGTGGCGCAGCCCAAATCCAGGGCGCGTTCCGTGGTGCGGCCCGCCAGGTGTGGTTCGATGGCAGCGATGCAGGCCACCGGAAAGTTGGCCACGCCAAAGTGTTCGTCGCCGTAGTGGAACTCGATGTACTGGGCCACCATAGCGGAGGATTCGTAGGTGTTCAGAGTTGGGTCTGGCAATTTTTCGCCCTCCACATAGCGCAGGCCGGAGTATTGGTTGAAGTGACGCCGAAAGGCGTAGCGGGAATCTTTAATGGCGTAGTTGCCGGTGGAAATCCAGCAGCCGCCTTTGAACAGGTTGTGTTTGCCATCGAAGGTGGGGGTGGAAAAGTCGTCGTAAATAGGGTGAACTTCAAATCCGTCGAAGCCATCGATGGGGGTTTCGGTCCACTGCCAGACGTTGCCGATAATGTCATAAAAACCGTTGGCAAACTGGTGGCGGTTGACAGGGCAGGCAGAAAACTCCCCTTCCAGGTTGATATTGCCCGGCGCTTGCTGCCAGTCTGGTTGGTCCGTGTTTGCCAGTTCCCTCAGCTTGTACCATTCCGCTTCGGTGGGCAGGCGAATTTGTTTGCCGGTTTGTTCCGACTTCCAGTTACAGAAGGCTTTCGCTTCCAGGTAGTTGATATCCACCGGCCAGTCCCAGGGCATGTCGATCACTTCCAGCATGCTGCGGTAGCGGTAGCCCGATTCGCTTTTTACCCAATACACCGGGTGTTGCGCCTGGCGAAACTGTGCCCACTGCCAACCTTCTTTTGTCCAGTAGTGTTCGGTGCGGTAACCCTCGGCTTCAACAAATTGCAGAAATTCCTGATTGGATACCAGATATTTAGACGCGCTAAATGGTGCCACGTCTTCACAGTGATGGCCGTATTCGTTGTCCCAGCCATACACAGGGTTGTCGCGGGATTTGCCCAGGGCGACTTTACCGCCATTCACCGACAACAGCTGGTTGTCGGGTGCAGCACCGCTTTGACGGCAGATGTTGCTCCACAGAGCGTGGGGCCGCACGCATTCCAACGGCAGCTCGCGAATTAACACCGCCGTGGTTTCCAAGTGGATGCGCTCGTGTTCAATGCCCATCAGCACAACCCACAGCGGGTCATCCCATTGAATGGGCAGGCTGATCTCGCAGTCGCCAATAAACTGGTCCACCACTTGCCGGGTTTTGTCGCGGTGGGCTTTTACTTCGGCGGGGGAGGGCCAGTGGTAGTGGTTTTCGTTGAGATCGTCCCAGGACATTTCGTCCACGCCAATAGCCAGCATGGATTCAATGCGCTCGTCCACTCGCTGGTTAATCAGCTTGGCCACATTGAGTTTGTTGATAAAAAACACCGAGGTGTGGCCGTAGTAAAAAATCAGCGGGTGGCGCAGGGGATTGGCGCGGGTATAAAACGCCTGGTCGTTTGCCAGGCATTCAAAAATGCTTTCGTACAGGGAAAAGGTGTCGTGAAAATACTGGCGGATTTCCTGGCGCTTTGCCTCCGGGTCGTTGCCGTCCAGCAGCGGAGTTTTGGTGATCAGGTTGTATTCGCTGATGCGGGCTTGTGGCGGAGCGGCTGTTTCCACTGACATTGGATTTCCTTGTTGGCTAAAACAGTTGTCATTCTGAGCGCAGCGAAGACTCTCTTTGCTGATCATCACTATGAGATCCTTCGCTGCGCTCAGGATGACAGTTAAAAATTATTGGCCCTTCGACTCGATAATCTGGCAAAAATTCGCGATTTCTTCGTCATTATTGAAATAGTGCAGTGACGCTCGCACTGCTGAGGGTACATCCCGTTGCTGAAAGTCCAGCCGGGCATTGTGGCGGGCGGTGACCGAGGTATTTATACCGTGCTCCCGCAGTGTGGCCACCAGTTGTTCAGCATCTTTGCCTGCGATGGTAAAGGTGACAATACCGCAGCGTTGAGCGCCCGGGTCGTGCACGGTAACACCGGGTATATCGTGCAGCTTGTTACGCAGACTGTCTGCCAGGGTAAATAGCCGTTGCTGGATGGCCTCCAGGCCAATATCCATGGCGTACACAGCGGCTTCTGCCAGGCCAATTTTGCCAGCGGTAAAGCACTCCCAGTTTTCAAAGCGCCGGGCATTGGCTTGCAGTTGATAGCGGTCGTCCGCCACCCAGGGGGCGGAGTGAAGGTCGATAAACGGCGGTTGCAGGCTGTCAATCAGGTTTTCACGCACATACAGAAAGCCGGTACCCCGTGGGCCACGCAAAAATTTTCGCCCGGTGCCGGAGAGCATATCGCAGCCGATGGCTTTTACATCCACCGGTATTTGCCCTACGGCCTGGCAAGCGTCCAGTATGTACAGCAGTTTGTTGTCGCGAGCGATTGCCCCAACTTCGGTGGCGGGGTTGACCAGGCCACTTTGGGACGGAATGTAAGTCAGAAATACAGCGCGGGTTTGTGGCCGAATCATTTCCCGCAGTTGCTGCAGGTCGATGGCACCATCGCCGCCAGAAGGTACCCGGTCGATAATAATGCTTTTTTCACGGGCCAGGTGCAGCAGCGCCAGGTAGTTGGAAGCGTATTCCGACTGGTGCACCAGAACCCGGTCTCCCGCTCGCCAGGGAATACTGTACACCGCCATATCCCAGGCGCGGGTGGCGTTTTCCACAAAGGCGATTTCGTCGCGGCTGGCGTTCAGCAGACGGGCAAAAGCGCTGTAAAAACCGTCGAGCTTATCGGCATTGGCAGCGGCGGCTTCGTAGCCACCGAGGGTTTGCTCCAGTTGCAAATGGTCAAGCACGGCCCGGTATACCGGCTCCGGTATCAGTGACGCCCCGGCGTTATTAAAGTGAATTAATTGTTCGCAGGCGGGGGTATCGGCCCTGGCTTTTTGCAGGTCAAACATTGGCTGCCTAATCGCTGCGAAAGATGCAGTGCTTGGCAAAATCCGCCGCTTCGTTGGCGGTCCAGTCCCCTTTGGGTTTTTCTTTCATGGCTTCACACCAGGCTTTACTGCCCACTTCCGGGGCGCAGCCACTAATAAGGATGCTGGCGATGGCGGCGGATACCAACAGGGATAGCTTTTTCATAGTCGAGCTCCAAGGCAAAAACTGTGGATCATTGTGCATCAATGGCCAAAGGGTTACATTCACTTTTTGTAACTATTCAGCTCACGCGTCAAAACGCGCATGGCTGTGTTAAAAATTGATCATTTACACGTGTAAACTCAACAATTTTCGCCTTGCCCTGCACGTTTTGACACGCAATCTGAAAAGTTACAGGGCATGCTGAATAGTTACCCATTTTTTAGAGCGTGCTGCCAAAGGAGTGAAGTATGACTGAAGACAATCCCTATCAGGCCCCGCAAGCGGATGTGGTAGAGCCACAGCAGCCAGGCGAACGTTCACTAGTGGCGCCCAGAGCTTGCTCTGTGGGCAGTGGCTGGCACTGGATAAAAGAGGCCTTTTCCCTGTTTGCCCGCAGCCCGGGAATCTGGATTCTGCTGTGCCTGGTGCTGTTTGGCATGTCTGTGGTGATTTCGTTTGTGCCCCTGGGCAGCGTCGCCCTGAGTTTGTTTACCTATGTTCTGGTGGCGGGAATGATGATGGGCTGTGCCGACTTGGAAGGGGGCAGCGAATTGTCCGTGGAGCATCTGTTCCGGGGCTTCAAGCACGAAAGCATGAGCGCACTGGTTATCTGTGGCGCGGTGGTGCTGGTTTTGGGTATGGTGGCCACCATCCCACTGGGGCTGGGCTGGCTGGTGCTGGCGCCGATAATGGTGCTTACCATGTACAGCTCCTATAAAGCTATTTTTACAGAGGCCTCCCAAGAACTGTCATCCTGAGCGCAGCGAAGGATCTTATAACCAGCCGAACTTTCGAGATCCTTCGCTGCGCTCAGGATGACAACAACCTCGATCTGCTCGTAACCAGTAGCTCGCGGCCCGCCGCTTTAAAGCCTTCCCGCCCGCTTGATATCCAGGTACTGATTCACCAGTTTCACCGGCAACTGTTCGGCGGTGGTGTCCATGCACAGGGCACCGCTGTGGCCCAGGGATTCGTGCAGGCTGCGACGCCGTTGCAGGTAGTCGTATACGCTGTGGTACTGCAGAGCGTTGTCGAGGGTGTTGACGTCTTTCTCCAGGGATTGTTGCAGTGCCGGTTCCTGCAAATCCGCCAGCACCACCAGATGACGGCGGGACAACAATTGCACCGCTGTCAGTAATTCTTGCTGGTCTTCGTCGCGGGTGTTGGTCATCAGCACAATCAGGCTGCGGCGGCTCTGCAGTGACATCAGCCGCCGTGCCGTGCCCAGGTAGTCCGCCGCATCCATGGTAGAGGGCAGGTCAAAGGTCTGGTTGAGCAGTTGATTGACGGCCCCCTGACCTTTTTGCGGCGCGCACCAACGCTCGTCACCGGCAAAGGAAATAAAGCCCGCTGCATCCCCCTGGCGCACCGCCACGTAGGAGAGCAACAACATGGCGTTGAGTGCCTGGTCGAGATGTTCCTGGCCATTTTCTTTGTGGCGCATGCGGCGGCCGCAATCCACCATAAACAGAATTTGCTGATCACGCTCGTCCTGGTATTCCCGGGAAATTACCTTGCGGTGGCGGGCGGTGGCTTTCCAGTCCACCTGCTTCAGGCTGTCGCCGTCACGGTATTCCCGCAACTGGTGAAAGTCGTTGCCCTCACCACGGCGCTGACGCCGCCTGACGCCCATCTGACTGAGTTTGTTGTCTGTGGCCAGCAGGGTGTAGTGGCTGATTTCGGCAAAGTTGGGGTACACCCGCACGGTGCTTTCCAATGGCAATAACTGGCGTTTGCGCCACAGACCCAGGGGTGAGCTGATCAGCAAGTCCAGCGCGCTAAAGCGGGCGTTGCCCCGCTGTTGCGGTTTTACCGGGTAGCGGATTTCCGCCATCTTGTCGGCGGGCAATATCAGCGGTTGCGGCTGTTCCCGGTAGCGAAAACTGCTGGGTACGTGGTCGTGCAGACTGAGGTGCAGAGTGCGGCGGTGGTGATGGCGCAGGCGCAGTTTGATATCCGACCAGGCATTGATGGGCAGGTTGTGGTTGACCTTGCGTTCCGCTTCTATCTGGTTGAGCTGGCGAACCCACAGGGCATCCAGCATCAGTGCCGCAACCAGTAAAGCGGCGCAAACCACCCAGGCATTGACCAGTACAGGCGCAAAGGCCGCGGCGACCGCCAGCAACAGCCAGGCCAGTAGCAGCAACACCAGGCGGGTGGTGGGGCGAATCATCGTGTAGCCCCACAAAAATACTTCGTCATTGCGAGGAGTCCGCAGGGCGACGTGGCAATCTCCGGAAATGTGGCACTTTGTAGCGGGAGATCGCCGCAGTCGCTGCGCTCCTTCGCGATGACGGGGAGCGGGTCGGTAGGCTTAAACACGCGGCGCATCAATATTGTCCAGTATGTCCGCCAGCACCCGGTCCGGGCTGTAGCCTTCAATTTCAAAATCCGCCGTAAGGCGAATACGGTGGCGCAGTACCGCCGGGGCCGCCTGTTTGACATCGTCCGGGGTGACAAAGTGGTTGCCGCTCAACAGCGCCTGGGCGCGGGCGGCGCGCAGCAGGGAGATACTGCCCCTGGGCCCGGCGCCAAATTCGATGCCGCTCCATTCCCGGGTGGCGCGCACAATGCGCACCGCGTAATCGACAATTTGCTGGTCCATTTCCAGCTCGGTGGCCAGTTGCTGAATTTCCACCACGCGCTGTGGGCTCAATACGGTTTCGATATCGTCAATGTTGAGTGTGTCGCCGGTGGCGCCGGTGGTGACCTGGCGAGCCAGTGTGCTTTCCTCCTCGGCGCTGGGGTAGTCGATCAGCACTTTCAGCAAGAAGCGGTCCAGCTGTGCCTCTGGCAATGGATAGGTACCTTCCTGTTCCACCGGGTTCTGGGTGGCCAGCACCAGGAAGGGGTGCTCCAGTTTGTGACTTTCGCCTTCGATGGTGACTTGTTGTTCCTGCATTACTTCCAGCAGCGACGATTGAGTTTTTGCCGGGGCACGGTTGATTTCGTCCGCCAGCAGAAAGTTGCAGAACACCGGGCCACGGCGAATGCGGAACTGCTCGCTTTTCATGTCGTACATGGCGTGGCCGGTAACATCGCTGGGCATCAGGTCCGGGGTGAACTGCACCCGGCTGAACTCGCCCCCCACGGCTTTGGCCAGGGCCCGCACCAACAGGGTTTTGCCCAACCCTGGCACCCCTTCCACCAGGGCGTGGCCGGACGCCACCAGGCATACCAGTGCCTGATCAATCACTGCATTCTGGCCGATAACGGCGCGGCCAATTTGTTGGCGCAGGCGATTGAGATCGTCGATGGCGGCTGCCAGTGCGTTTGCGTTCGGGTTGCTATTTGCCTCAGTGGTGTCGTTCATAGCGTCTTCCGTATCTGTTGCAGTAAATGGGTGAGTTCAATAAATTCCCGCTCCCCCTGCCAGTCGTGGTGCAGGGCGCGGGCTATTTGTTCGGCGGACAGCTGGCATTTGTTGCTGGACAGCGCGTCTGCCAGCTTAGCGCTGCGCTCTGCCACTGGCAGGGTGGCAATCTGCGGGTGTTTGCGGCGCAATAGCAGTTCGATGTCGCGGCGGGTGTCGGCAAACAGTTGCTGGGCGCGATCCTGGCGCCAGGCGAATACGGCGCTCATGTGCAGGTGTTCCAGAATGTTGCGCCGTTCCGGGGTAATGTTGGCGCGCAGCGGCCCAAAGCGGTTGTACAGCCACCACAGCCAAAACAGCACCAGTGCCAGCAGAGCGATAACCGTGTGGCGGCCGTGTTGCCATATCAGTTGGCTGAGCGGCTCGGCGTCGATGCCGCGCACCAGCCAGACGGTGTTTACGGATTCCACCAGCCAGCTCAACATAAAGGCGTGATCTCGTTGGTGAATGGATGGCTGCGAGTCTTCCCGGTAGGTGTACTCCCGGGGGTTGCGCATAAAGTCGAGGTCGGTGGTTACTATCACCCAGCCCTCGCCGTGGGGTACTGCCAGCAGGTAGGTACTGGTTTCGCTGGACACCTGGTGGCTTTTGCGATTTTCCCAGTCCGGGTCGTACAGGGACAGGCCGTACTCGAACTCCACCTCAAAGTCAGTGCCGTTTTGCAGGGTGGTGGTGATAACTTCAAAGTCTGGCCAGTCTGTATCGTCTTCCCGTTCGTCGTGGTAGTGTTGCCACAGGGTCAAGCCCATCTTGCTCAGCAATTTGTCTCCGGCGCCGGGGTCGTCACCGACCCAGGAGCGCTGCACACTGGTGAGAACTTGCCCGCCCTGTTCCACCCAGGCCAGCAACTCGTCTACGCGATGATCCGGCAGGCGACTTCCCAGGTATTCGCCGATAATGATGTCGCCGCTGGGGGGCAGTGCCTGAAAGCGATTGAGGCCATTGCTCAATTCCACCGGGTAGCCTTTGCGCTGCAGAAACAACTGCGCGGCGCGGAACGGGTTTTTCCGCACTTCCTGCGATGGGCTAAGGCGAAATTCCTGTTCCACCAGCTCGTGGTTTTGCAGCCACCACCAGACGTAGACGCCGATGGCAACGGCAAACAGCAAAATCAGCAAAATCAGGTTGCGTCTGTCTGAATTCACGAGTCGCCCCCGGATTCCGCTGGCCGGTTGTCGCGGTAGTGTTGTGCCCAGTTGTGACACAGCTCGCGGGTATGTTCGGCGCTGGGAGGTTGGTGGGCGTAGGCCAGCAGCAGCCAGGTATTGGTGAGTTGACGAAAATAACCCAGTTCGCTGGCGGGGCGGTGCCGTTCGGCCAGCCGCAGGCATTCGCCTTCGGTGCTGCTGTCGCTGATGGGCAGTTCGCTGTGGTGCACCATATGGCTGAGAGCGGCGCGGAACAGCAGGCTGATGGCCTCGCGAATTTGGCCGTTTTCCAGCAGTTGCAGGGCGCTGGCGGCCACGTCGTCTGGCAGTGATTGCCGTCCCAGCTCAAGGCCGAACAAGCTGCTGGGGGGCGCTTTTTTGCGATGCTTGCCTTTGCTCGGCAGGTTGAGCCAGTCCAGCCAGCTGGTAAAGCGAACGATGAGCCAGACAATCAGTGCCAACAGCAACAGAATAATAACCACTTTCAGGAACAGTCCCAGTGCGGGCAGTATTTTTTGCAGCCATTCAAAGAAGCCGCGCAGTTTCTCCAGCCAGCTGTAGTCGGCTTTTGGTTTTTCTTTGTCGATGGCACGCCATACTTTGCGGGTTTCCAGTTCGCCGAATTCCAGGTTGGCGGTGATTTCTTCGATGAGTTGTTTGTCAGCAACCGGATCTGGCGCTTTATCCGCAGGTGCCTGGGGGGATAACAGTGTTCCGCACAGGCCCAGAAGAAGTACCAGGGTTGCCCCGGCTTTGGCGCCGTTGTCACGGCGTTTTTGCTGGCGGTTGGCCATACGCCGGAAGGCGAGTTCAATGTCCCACCCCTCCAGGCGGGTGCGGCGGCTGAGGTAGAGGGCAAATCCTCCGGCGATAAAGAACGGTGCCACCAGCGAGGCGGATATCAACCAGATCACCGCCGACAGCCAGTGCAGGTCTTCCCCCTGTTGCCAGGAAAGCAGGCGGCTGGCGATGTTTTCCATATACCACAGGTTCAGTTCTTCCGGTACCAGCATGTACAGAAGAGTAATTTGTGATCCGTCCAGGGTGCGGCCAAACAGCCAGCACAGCACACCAAACCAGATAGCGGTGCCACTGGTGCCTAGCCCCAGTACACTCATTCGCTGGCTGCGAACTTTGCCTTTCAGCCCTTCCAGTAACACTACCGGTTCTACAAAACTGCGCCCCGGGTGAAAGCGCCGCCACAACAATGTCGCCAGTAATTGCGGCTTTACCAAACGCCAGTAGTGGCGCAGCTCTCGTCGCACCGATGGGTATTCGCCAAACAGGGCACGGCTGAGAAAGTGCAACAGCGGGCGTTCGTACAGGGGTTGCAGCCACCAGGCGACAATCAGTGCTAATAACACGCTGTCAATCAAGGCCAATGACAGGGCAGTAACGATGGTGGCGGGTATCAGCCACAGTAGCCACAGGCGCAGGAACCATTGGCGCGCCAGACTGAAGCCCAGGTCGATGGCCTCCCAGTTGTTGCGCAGGCGCAGGCGCGCGGAGATTTTGTCAATCTGCACTGGCTGTCCCCCGGCCACGCCCGGCGCGCCATAAATAAAGAATGGTGATCACCCACATCAAGGCGGAAAAACCGTATTTCACCGGGGTGGGAATGTGTGGGTTGGGGGACCAGAAGGCTTCGATAAAAGCGGCGGCGGTGATCAGTGTTGCAGCGCCAATCAGTATTTGTACCGCCTCGCCAGCGGCGATTTTCAGGGCGTCGATACGCCGGTAGGGGCCGGGTGACAGCAGCGGTTGCCCCAGCCGCAGCCCGGCGGCGGACGCAATGATAATACCGGTAAGTTCAAAGGGGCCGTGGCCGCACACAAATGGCCAGAAGGTATCGGTAAAACCCAATTGACTCAAATGGCCCGCCACGCCACCGATCACAAAGCCGTTGTACAGGGTAATAAATACCGTGCCAATGGCGGCCAGCATGCCCATGGCAAAGGAGCGAAAACCGATGGAGACGTTGTTCCAGATGTAGTGGCCCAGCATCATGATGTCGCTGTCGGCCTTGCGTTCGGAATCCCGCCCCACCTGGTCGTTGGCCGGGTCGTACATGTATTCCATTTGCCCCACTGACTGATCGGGCATCACGCTATAGATCAAATCGCCGTTGTGGTAACAGGCAATGCCAAACAACAGCGCTGGCAGGTAAAACAGCGCGGTGGCCAGCCAAAAGTGGCGGTGGTGGCGGCGCAGCTGGTTGGGAAAGGTGACCCACAAAAATTCCACCAGACGCCACAGTCCGGATGACTTGCTGCGGTACAGGTGCTGATGGCCACGCATGACCCGCTGATGCAATACCGCCACCAGGTGAGGGCTGTAGTGGCGTTGTTGGGCCAGCGCGTAGTGGGCGCACAGACGACGGTACAGAGCGGGTAGCTGCTGGCGTTGCTCGATGGGTAGCTGAGGTGTGCGCTGATCCAGGTCGTCCAGCAGTTGATCAAATTGCTGCCAGCTTTCTGTATACAGTTGTTCAAATGCCTGCTGTTTCATCTGGCATCCTGCCTGATAGAGACGGTAGGGTGGATTAGCCGCAGGCGTAATCCACCAAGTCTGGCGTAGTGAATCGGTGGATTACGCCTGTGGCTAATCCACCCTGCGCAATCTGACATAAAGGTGTTGAACAGCAAAGTTAGCTCCCTTTCCGCAACCACTGGGCATAGCCGTGCAGTGTATTGGTGGCTTTTTCAGCCGGTGCCCGGGTGATGGGCGACAGCATGTTGGCCAGCTCGCGGGCACGGGCATCGGAAAAGCCACTGCTGCGCTCGGCAAAATTGGTAATGGCCTGCTGTTCGGTTAAGTCCAGCGGGCAGGGCGGTGGCAGGGGTCTTTGTTGCGGCAGGGGCTTTTCGCTGTTTTTGTCCGGTGCATACACCACCACTGTACCCGCTGCCAGATCCCCAAGGCGTTTGAAGTCGCGATTGAGCAGAGTGCTGAGCAAACCAAAGCCGTAGAAAAACGGTAAAAAGTCCACCACTCGCAGCAGGTTGCGCAACAGCGAAGCGCTCCAGCTCAACGGGGTGCCATTGTCCTGACACACCAGCAGGCCCATCACCTTTTTGCCCGGTGTGGCACCGCGAATAGCCTCGAACACCACCGGGTAAAACCACTCCAGCAGAAACACCATAATTAACAGGCCGCCCCGACCCACTTTGCCCAGGAGTGAAAATATCCACCAGGCTACAAGGAAGATCGCGCTGCGAATCAGTATGTCGATCAGCCAGGCACTGGCACGCACCGCCGGGCCAGCCAGTGGCAGTTTGAGTTCGATACCTTCAGGGGTTTCGTAGTGGCGCAGAGTGTCGATCACTGACAGGGGGCTTCCAAGGCAAGTAGTGGGCTATTGTGTATTGGTATATTGATAAGGACAAGGGAGCTGTCAGTAAACTTCAAGGCACCAGGTTTCATTGCCAATGAATGCTTCCTCAATAGCTGTCTGGCTGGACAGTAATTTTTTTAAAATAGTTGCTTTGGGTTGGTTGCCGCATTTTAACCAAATGACTAAGGGCGGCCCGCCCATCAACAAACTGTGTTCATGAAAATCCGCATCCAGGGTCACAATACTGAAATCATGGATTCGGGCGTATTCCCATATTTCTTTATCGGTGGTTGTCTCCATGCCCAGCAAGCTTACATGAGAACTATCGGGGTAGCTTTCGCACAGTGCTGGAATAATCCGCCGGGACAGATTTTGATCGAGTAATAGTTTCACGCCGCGTGAATAGATGTCAGGTGGTGTTCTCGTTCAGCTGCGTAGCTCAGGCACGCCTGAATTTTCTCGGTGTTTAATTCAGGAAAGTCCTCAATGATCTCGTTCGCTGTCATTCCCTGGGCCATCCAGCCAAGTACATCGTATACGCTGATGCGGCTATTTTTTAAACATGGTTTGCCGTTGCGTTTCCCGGCAACAATTTCTATATGTTCTCGATAGTTCATAGGTTGTTTCTCCCAGATTGCTCAACATTCTAGCCTGTTTGCCGTGGAATTGTCTTATGCGTCGAATATGGATGGATAAGTGGTGAAAAAGTCACCATCAACCACCAGGCGATGGCTTCCAACTGTTCAGAAAGCCGTGGTATAACAACAACATGGAGATGCACAAGAAGGAAAAGATTTTTTCCATTCCCAACATATTGAGCCTGAGTCGCCTTTTTATGGTGCCGGTATTGTTGTGGCTGGCGTGGCTTGGTGACGGTGGCACCTTTTTGTTGTTGTTGGCGTTTTCGCTGCTCACGGATTGCTTCGATGGCTTTCTGGCCCGCAAGCTGGGGCAGACCACGGAGCTGGGGGCCAGGCTGGATACCTGGGCGGATGTGCTGACCTATGGCGCCATGGCCTTTGGTTTGATGTGGGCCTGGCCGGAGCAGTTCCACAGCGAACGCTGGTTTGTGGCACTGGCCATCGTTGCCAACCTGCCGCCGATACTGGTGTGCCTGGCGCGCTTTGGTTGTTTCCCCAGTTACCATACCTGGGCGGCCAAGGGAGCAGCGTTGCTGCTGGCCCCGGCGTTTTTCTGGCTGACCCTGTTTGAAGATTCCTCCTGGCCGTTTCGCGTTGTGGTTTTGCTGCACGTGTGGGTGGCGATGGAGGAAGTGCTGATTACCTTTATGCTCAAGGAGTGGCGCTGCAATATTCCCAGCGTGTTTCACCTGATGGCAGAGAGCCGCCGCCAACGGCCCAGAGTTGGCGGGCTACGGGAGGATTAAACACCCGCACATGCATACCTGCCCACGCCCGCATCCCTTGCTTGCATCTGCATGAGTACCTCACTATAATTCCGCGCCCCCAGCTTCCCAGAGGCTGGGCCTCCTTGCCGCACTACATCGAATGGTAGGCGGCTGTTTTAATCCGTAAGGAGTCACAATGAGACATTACGAAGTCGTGTTCATGGTCCACCCGGACCAGAGCGAACAGGTTCCGGCTATGATTGAGCGTTACACCAAGGCGATTAACGACGCCAAGGGCAGCGTTCACCGGCTGGAAGACTGGGGCCGCCGCCAACTGGCATATCCCATCAATAAAATCCACAAAGCGCACTATGTTCTGATGAACATCGAATGCCCGCAGGAAGTGCTGGACGAAATGACCTTCAACTTCCGTTACAACGACGCGGTGCTGCGCAATCTGGTGATCAAACGCGATCAGCCGATCACCGAAGATTCTTCCATCATGCAGGCCGAGCGCGCCGAAAAAGCCGAGCGCGAGAGCCGTGAGCGTCGCCGTGAGGAACGCCAGGCCCAGGAAGCTGCCAAGGCCGAAGCGGAAAAAGCCGCCGAGCCAGCAGCCGAAGCTGCTGAAGAAACCACCGGTGAGGGAGAATAAGCCATGTCACGTTTTAGCCGTCGTCGCAAATTTTGCCGTTTTACTGCCGAAGGCGTTACCGAGATCGACTACAAAGATCTGGAAACCCTGAAAGCCTACATTACCGAAACCGGCAAGATCGTACCGAGCCGCATTACCGGTACCAAGGCCAAGTACCAACGCCAACTGGCCAGCGCCGTCAAACGCGCCCGCTATCTGGCACTGCTGCCTTACACAGACAGCCACAAGTAAGAAATACCCCGCAATCGTGCGCGCCCTGGCTCAATTAATTATGCGTGGGCGCGCCCAGGCGATTGCGGTAGCGTTTGCAGGCAGTTTGTTGCTGCCTTATATCAGCCTCGCTGCGGTGGGGCTGGTAACCCTTAGAAAAGGAATTCAGGAAGGATCGCTGGTGCTGTTGTGCTCGCTGATTGCGCCTTTGTTATTGGTGCCGGCGGGGGTTCCTCTGGCGGTAATGGTGGCGTTATTTGTTGCCACTATGATAGCCGCTGTTGTACTGCGCAGCACCCGCTCCTGGACGGTGACCCTACTGGCCGTGAGCGCCATCAGTACTTTGATATGGCTGCTGCTTGGTGCCATGTCGGAGCCCGGTGAGTTGAGCGCGCAACTGCTTCAGAACCTGGAGATGTTTGCCCTCAGTGAAGAACGGATGCCCTGGTTGGCGGCACTGAAAAGTTACAGTGACGGCGAATGGGCGGCGATCTTTGCCAGTGTCACAGCATTGGAACTGTTGTTCTGCTTGCTGCTGGCCCGTTGGTGGCAAGCTCTGTTGTATAACCCCGGAGGGTTTCGCACAGAGTTTCATCAACTGCGCTTTAGTCGCGGTCAGGCGATGTCGCTGGTAGTGGCCATACTGCTGTGCACCCTGGTGGGTAACAGCTGGCAACTGTGGGTCAATGTGTTTGCCCTGCCGCTGTTAATTGCAGCCATTGCACTGGTTCACTGGTTGGTAGCGGAAAGGAACCTGGGTGTGCAAACGCTGATTATGTTTTATGTGGGGCTGATTTTGGTGATGCCATTGTTTGTCCCCGTGCTGGTGGTAGCCGCATTTACCGACAGCATTGTGAATTTGCGCCGTTACTTACGTAAAGCGCAGTAAAAAGTTACATTTAAGAGGATACCGAGATGGAAGTAATCCTGCTGGAAAAAATCGGCAAGCTGGGCACCATTGGCGACAAAGTTAATGTAAAAGCCGGCTATGGCCGCAACTACCTGATTCCCAATGGCAAAGCCGTATTTGCCACGGACGCGAACCTGGCGGAATTTGAAGCCCGCCGCGCCGAGCTGGAAAAAGCCGCTGCCGATGCCCTGGCAGCCGCCGAAGCCCGCGCTGCAAAGCTGGAAGAGGTGGCTATTACCATCGAAGCCAACGCTGGTGACGAAGGCAAGCTGTTCGGTTCTGTAGGCACCGACGCCATCGCTGAAGCCCTGGAATCTACCGGTGCCGACGTGGTGAAAAGCGAAGTGCGCCTGCCGGAAGGCGCGATTCGCGAAGTGGGTGAATACGAAGTGGATGTTCAGCTGCACGCGGAAGTGACTCGCACCGTGAAACTGGCTGTTGTTGCCCAGGCATAATTCGGCTTACAACACAGTTTTAATCCGTGTAACAATACGGCACTGCCTGAACCCTTGGGTTTGAGCAGTGCCGTTTTTGTTTGGGTTTTCAGCCGCCACTACCGTCATTGCGAGGCCGCAGGCCGCGGCAATCTCGTGACGTTGGCAGAGTGCTGATGGAGATTGCCACGGCCTGCGGCCTCGCAATGACGAGAATATAATGAACACAGTAGTCGATATCGAAGACGCCCGCGAAGTGCGGGGCCAGCCGTTACCGCACTCCATTGAGGCGGAACAGGCGGTGCTGGGCGGCCTGATGATCGCCAACGAAGGCTTCGATACCGTGGCGGCGATTATCGTCGAAGACGATTTCTACAGCCACGACCACCGGGTGATTTTCGCCGCCATGCGCCAACTCAGCGAGCAGCAGAAGCCGCTGGATCCGGTGACGCTGTCGGAACTGCTGGACACCAATGAAGAACTCGACCAGGTAGGTGGCATGACCTACCTGGCGGATATCGCCGCCAATACCCCCAGTTCTGCTAACCTGGCTGCCTACGCCTATATCGTTCAGGAACGGGCCATTGTTCGCCAGCTGATCAAGGCGTCCAGCGACATCGTCAAGCGGGGTTACCAGCCCTCCGGTTGGGACAGCAGCCGCCTGCTGGCGGAGGCGGAGCGCAAGCTCAACGAAATTATCGAAAACCGCCCCCGTGAGGGGGGATTTGAAAACGTCGATAATTTGCTGAAAGAAGCCATCGATAAGCTGGAAGAACTGTTCAACAGCGAAACGGACATCACTGGCCTACCCACGGGCTTTCGCAAACTCAACGACATTACTTCCGGTTTCCAGACATCCGACCTGATTATTGTCGCCGGGCGGCCCTCCATGGGTAAAACCACGGTCGCCATGAATATGGTGGAACACGCCACACTGCATCAGGAGCGGCCGGTATTGGTGTTCAGTCTGGAAATGCCCGCCAGCCACCTGATGACCCGCATCCTGTCGTCCACCGGCAAAATCGACTCCAAGAAAATGCGCGATGGCCAGCTGGGGGAAGACGACTGGCCCAGGCTCAATGGTGCGGTGCAGCGCATGCGCGGCAGACCATTGTTTATCGACGATACGCCGGGTATTTCCCCCATGCAGATGAAAAACCGCATCCGCGACCAGGTGCGCAGCCAGCGGGAAATACTGAAAAAACAACAGCCGGATTGGAATACGGAAAGACTCGATCGGGAGAGCTTGCCCGCGCTGATTATGGTGGACTATATTCAGCTGATGAGCGGCAGCGTACCGGCGGAAAGCCGTACCCAGGAAGTGTCGCAGATTTCCCGTGAATTGAAGGGCATTGCCCGGGAATTCAAATGCCCGTTGATTGCCCTGTCCCAGCTCAGCCGGAATGTGGAACAGCGCCCCAACAAACGCCCGGTAAACTCCGACCTGCGGGAATCCGGCGCCATTGAGCAGGACGCCGATATCATCATGTTTGTCTACCGTGACGAGGTGTACAACGAAGATTCGCCAGACAAAGGCATTGGCGAATTGATTATCGGCAAACACCGCAACGGCGAACTGGGTACCGTGCGCCTGGCGTTTTTGGGCAAATACACCCGCTTTGAAGATTTGGCGGAAGATTATTTTTCGGGTGATGAGTATTAATTTAGGCTGGGTGCTAATTTGCTGTTTGTGAGGTTATTACCCGGCTTATGTTGGTCGCACGTCGCACGTCGCACGCTAAAACCAGGCTCCCTTCTTACTGTCATTCTGGGCGAAGCGAAGAATCTCGCGCCAGAAACGAAGTGTGAGATCCTTCGCTTCGCCCAGGATGACAAAGGAGGGTGCTTTTAGCGTGCGACGTGCGGCCACTTGAAAAGAACACCTTCGCAGCAATTTCTACCCAACCAGCTTAGTACCACCATGAAACTATTCCACACCGTACAAGGCATCCGCGATGCCGTTACCGCCAGCCGCAGCGATGGCAAGCGTATCGGCTTTGTGCCCACCATGGGCAATCTGCACGACGGCCATCTGCAACTGGTTCGCCTGGCGCGGGAGACCTGCGATGCAGTAGTGGTGAGTATCTTCGTCAATCCGTTGCAATTCGGTTTGAATGAAGACTGGGAAACCTACCCCCGCACTTTGGAAAGCGATGCCCAAAAACTGGAATCCGTGGGCTGTGACTACCTGTTCAATCCCACCGAAGCTGAAATTTACCCCAACGGCATGGCGGATCAAACCCGCGTAGTGGTGCCCACCATGACCGATATTCTCTGCGGTGCCAGCCGCCCCGGTCACTTTGAAGGGGTCACCACTGTTGTCTCCAAACTGTTTCATATTGTGCAGCCGGATGAGGCGGTGTTTGGCATCAAGGACTATCAGCAACTGGCGGTGATTCGTCGCATGACTGAAGACCTGTGTATTCCGGTTAAAGTCGTGGCAGCCCCTATTGCCCGCGACCACGATGGCCTGGCGCTGAGTTCTCGCAACAGCTTTATCGGCGATGATGAGCGTCCCAAGGCAGATGTGCTGTACCGCACCCTGTGCTGGATCGCCGAGCAGGTCAGCGCTGGCGAGCGAGACTTTGTGCAGCTGCAGGAGCAGGCGCGCCAGTGCATTGCCGAACAGGGTTTTCAGCCGGATTACATCTCCATCCGCCAGGGCAAAACCCTGGAACCCGCCGCCTGCGACGACACTGATATTGTGGTGCTGGGTGCCATGTACGCCCGCAATGCGCGGTTGATTGATAATGTGACGGTGAGCCTGTAGAGGCCCACTGTCATCCTGAGCGCAGCGTAGGATCTCTTTGGTTAGTCGAACTACGAGATCCTTCGCTGCGCTCAGGATGACGGAGTGCCCGGGATGGAGTACCCGGGGTGGATTGCCCGGGCTGGCCTTCCGGCAATTCAACGTTATAATACCGCCCCATTTTTAAGAACACCGGTTTCACCCAATGCAAAGCAAGATGTTGAAAGGCAAACTCCATATGGCCACCGTTACCCAGGCGGAACTCTGGTACGACGGTTCCTGCGCCATCGACCAGGAGCTGGTCAAACTGGCGGGCCTGCGCGAGTTTGAATACATCGAAATCTACAACGTCAGTAATGGCGAGCGCTTTGCCACCTACGTGATTCTGGCGGAGCCGGGTTCCAAAACCATCTCCCTCAATGGCGCCGCCGCCCGCAAAGTGCAGGTGGGTGACCGCATCATCATCGCTGCCTATGGCCACTACGACGAAGCGGAACTGGCCAATTTCAAACCGCGCCTGATCTATCTGGACGAACACAACAACGTGGAACGCACCGCCAATACCATTCCGGTGCAGGTGGCGTAAGGTTTACATTCGTCATTGCGAATCGCTGTAAGTGATGTGGCAATTTCCGCTCAAACGAAATTTTCCGGCGGCGCTGTAAGCGTCAGTTTTCGTTTTTTTAGACATTAGTCCAACTGCGGGCAAATTGTTTTACACAGTGCCCGAATGTGCAGTATCTTGCTCCTTTTGTTGCCGCAAACACAGGGAGCCCCCATGCACGAATTTCCCCTTCACCCGGTCAGCGAAGCCTGGAAACAGCGCGCTCATATCGACGCTGACACTTACCAGCAAATGTACCGCCAGTCTTTGGATGATCCTGAGTCCTTCTGGACAGAGCAGGCCAGCCAGTTTTTGCAGTGGCATCAACCCTGGCAGCACGTGTGCGAATACGATTTGCCGAAGGGGGAGGCCAGTTGGTTTGGCGGTGGCAAGCTCAATGTGGCCAGCAATTGCATCGACCGCCATCTGAACCAGCGCGGCGACCAGACGGCGATTATCTGGGAAGGGGATAACCCGGAAGACAGTAAGCACATCACCTATCTGGAACTGCATCAGCAGGTGTGCCGCCTGGCCAATGTGCTGAAAGGTCGTGGCGTGAAAAAAGGTGACCGGGTGTGTATCTACATGCCCATGATTCCCGAGGCCGCCTACGCCATGCTCGCCTGTGCCCGCATTGGCGCTGTGCATTCGGTGGTGTTTGGCGGTTTTTCGCCGGAAGCCCTGAAGGACCGCATTCTCGATTCCGATTGCCGCCTGGTGATTACCGCCGACGAAGGTGTGCGTGGCGGCAAATCAGTACCCTTGAAAACCAATGTCGATACCGCTCTGGCCAATTGCCCCAACGTACACAGCTGTGTGGTGGTGCGCCGTACCGGGGGCGACATTGCCTGGAATAACGACCGCGATATCTGGTATCACCAAGCCAGCGAAAATGTCGATGGCCATTGTCCGCCGGAAGTCATGGACGCTGAAGACCCGCTGTTTATCCTCTACACCTCTGGCTCTACCGGCAAACCCAAGGGGGTGCTGCACACTACCGGTGGCTACCTGTTGCAGGCGGCCATGACCCACAAGTACGTGTTCGACTACCAGGATGGCGAGGTCTATTGGTGTACCGCCGATGTGGGCTGGGTGACCGGCCACAGCTATATCGTCTACGGCCCGCTCTGCAACGGTGCCATCACCCTGATGTTTGAAGGCGTGCCCACTTACCCGGATGCGTCACGCTTCTGGCAGGTAATCGACAAACACCAGGTCAATACCTTCTACACAGCACCCACCGCAATCCGCGCCCTGCAAGGAGCCGGTGATGACTTTGTCACCAAAACCAGCCGCAGCTCACTGAAGCTGCTGGGCACTGTGGGCGAACCCATCAACCCGGAAGCCTGGGAGTGGTATCACAAGGTGGTGGGTGAAGAGCGCTGCCCCATTGTCGATACCTGGTGGCAGACGGAAACCGGTGGCCATATGCTGACCCCGCTGCCGGGGGCCACGGCACTAAAACCCGGCTCGGCAACCCGGCCTTTCTTTGGGGTGGAACCGGTGATTCTCGATGAAAATGGCAACGAGCAGGAGGGGGCGGCAGAGGGTATTCTGGCTATCAAACGCTCCTGGCCCGGCCAGATTCGCACCGTTTACGGCGACCATCAACGGCTGATCGATACCTACTTCTCCACCTTTCCCGGTTACTACTTTACCGGCGACGGTGCCCGCCGCGACGAAGATGGCTACTACTGGATTACCGGTCGCGTGGACGATGTACTCAATGTGTCCGGCCACCGTATGGGTACTGCGGAAGTGGAGAGCGCCCTGGTGCTGCACGACGATATCGCCGAAGCTGCGGTGGTGGGTTACAACCACGATATCAAAGGGCAGGGTATCTATGCCTACGTCACACCCATGACTGGCGTTGAACCGACGGAAGAATTGCGCAAGCAACTGATCGGCCTGTGTGTGGAAGAAATTGGCCCCATCGCCAAGCCGGATATTATCCAGTGGGCGCCGGGCTTGCCGAAAACCCGCTCCGGCAAAATTATGCGCCGGATATTGCGCAAAATTGCCGGTAATGAAATCGATAGCTTGGGGGATACCTCGACACTGGCGGATCCGTCAGTGGTGGAGCAGTTGATTGAAAATCGGCATAACCGGTAATTATTGTTTCGCCACCTTGAATCAAATATGATGCATATTGTCATCATATTTGATTTAAGGTGATCTATGCGTACCACAGTAACCATTGACGATGCGCTTTACGAAAAAGCACTGGAAGTGGCAGGTGCCAATATCGGCAAAGCCGATTTATTCCGTGAGGCAATCAGTACATTTATAAGAGTGCAGGCTGCTAAACGCCTTGCCGCCCTTGGGGGCAGTGTGCCCAATATGGAAAATGTACCTCGGCGTAGAAACAGCGCCACCAATAAATGAGTGTACTTGTCGATACCTCTGTCTGGGTGAACCACTTCAAACATAACAGCCCTCAACTTGTGGAATTGCTGTTGCGTGATGAAGTTCTTATTCACCCGATGATTTTGGGCGAACTGGCCTGTGGAACGCCGCCATCTCCGCGCAAACAGACGTTGGATGATATTGGCTTATTGCGGCATGTAAAGCAGGCCACAACGAACGAAGTAATTGCGTTTGTTGAACGAGAACGGCTTTATGGGCGCGGCTGCGGTTTGGTTGATATGACCTTGCTGGCGTCTGTACTGATTACGCCGGGTGCAAGTTTGTGGACGCTGGATAAGCGACTTGCGAAATTGGCTGCCGACTTTGGCGTTTTTAAGAGCTAGAAAAGATCGTCCGGATTTACATCTGAAGTCACAATTCCAACGACCACATGGTCATAAGTGAGCCCTCCCCAAGTCTATACAGCGTGCCTGTGTCGGTTAATACTTGTGGATTATTTTTAAATAATCCAATGGAGCCCCGCCATGTCCACCACCTTTAACTACCAAAACAAAACCGTCTTCGTTGTCGGCGGTACCAGCGGCATTAACTTGGGTATCGCCAAGGGCTTTGCTCAGGCCGGTGCGCGATTGGCGGTATTTAGCCGGGATCAGGAAAAGGTGGATGCGGCGGTTATCGAGTTGCAAGAATCAGGTGCCGAGGCAGTGGGTTACAGCGCCGATGTGCGCGACTTTCAACAGATTCAAAACGCCTTGCAGCAGGCTCACCAACAGTTGGGGGATATCGATGTGCTGGTATCCGGTGCCGCCGGTAACTTCCCCGCCGCTGGCAAGGCCATGTCGTCCGCCGCTTTCAAGGTGGTGGTGGATATTGATTTGAACGGCACTTTCCATGTGTTGCGCGCCGCTTATGAGCTGCTGCGCAAACCCGGTGCAGCGGTGATCAATATTTCCGCGCCCCAGGCGTTTTTGCCCATGCAGATGCAGGCCCATGTGTGTGCGGCCAAGGCGGGAGTGGATATGGTTACGCGCACTTTGGCGATGGAGTGGGGGCCGGATGGGGTGCGGGTAAATTCCCTGGTGCCTGGCCCCATCGCTGGTACCGAAGGCATGAAGCGCCTGGCGCCGACCCCGGAAATTCAGCAGGCGGTAACCCAATCTGTGCCTCTCAAACGCCAGGGCAGTTGTGAGGATATGGCCAACGCCGCGCTGTTTATCGCCTCGCAGCAGGCCAGTTATATCAGTGGCGCAGTGCTGCCGGTGGATGGTGGCTGGTCGCTGGGCGGCGCGTCGGTAATGGGGGAAGGGTTGGCGAAGATGATGAAAGCGCAATAAGATCGGCGCACGTCCAAATAATTCTGAATACGGGAGATAAGCATGTACCAAAAAATATCATCCATCCGGGTTGTGGCCAGTGCCGTTGTTTTACTGATATTGGCGGCTTGTGGTCAAAGTGAAGCGCCCGGTAAAAACAAAGCCGTTGATGCAACCCCCGTTGAGGCTTCAGCCAACGCGCCAGAGAATCCATTGGGCGCGATCATTGCCGCCCAGCCCGCAGAAACCAAAGCCCGTTACGCATACCGCCATCCCAAAGAGACTCTTGAGTTTTTTGGTATTGAGCCCGGTATGACGGTTGTGGAAGCACTGCCTGGCGGCGGTTGGTACACCAAAATTATTGCCCCCTATCTCGGTGTGGACGGCGCAGTGATTGGTGCCGATTACGACCAGGCGCTGTTTCCACTGTTTGGTTTTTTCAGCGATGAAGCGCTGGAAGCGAAAAAAACCTGGACAACAGATTGGCCTGAGAGAGCAGCCAGTTGGTTCGATACGCCGGTTGCCAGAATTGATGCCTTTCAGTTTGGCTCCATGCCATCACAGTTGGAAGGGACTGTTGATGCAGTGCTGTTTATTCGGGCACTGCACAATCTGGCGCGCTTTGAAGGCCAGGGGGGATTTCAGACGGCAGCTCTGCAAGAAACCCTAAAAGCCCTGAAGCCCGGAGGGGTTGTTGGTGTGGTACAGCATATGGCCCCTGAAGATGCCGACGATAGCTGGGCTGGCGGAGCGGCAGGCTATATCAAAAAAAGCTATGTGATCGCCACCCTGGAAGCGGCGGGACTGGAACTGGTGGCGGAATCCGATATCAATCGCAACCCCAAAGATCAGCCAACCAATGATGACATTGTCTGGCGTTTGCCGCCCACCCTGCACGGCACTAAAGACAACCCGGAGCAGGCGGCCATCAATACCGCTATTGGCGAGTCTGACCGCATGACACTGTTGTTCCGCAAGCCAGCAGATGGAGCTGACAAATAAGCCATATTACGATATACACAAGGACGTGTTTGCCGCTGGCTCACAGGGTCTTTCATAAGCGGCTATTTTCATCGTAGGGAAATATATCAGCCACTTCTCCGGCCTGTAGCCGCTGTTTCAGTTTTTGCCAATAATCTACCTGATAAATATCGCCGTGCTTTGTCTCAAAGGCGACCCTGGCTTGTTGGTGGCCACTGAAAAACAGCGGGAACTGTTCGGGGAATACATCGTTGGGTTCGGTATCGAACCAGTTGTCATCTCCCAGATCGTCGTTATCCGCCTGGGGCAGGTGACGAAAGTTGCACTGGGTAATGGGGCAAATTTCGTCGTAATCGTAAAATACCACGCGGCCGTGACGGGTAACACCAAAGTTTTTAAACAGCATGTCGCCGGGGAATATATTGACCGCTGCCAGCTGCTTGATGGCCTTGCCGTACTCGTCCATGACTCGTTCGATTTGCTCGTTATTTGCGTTTTTTAAATAGAGGTTAAGCGGAACCATTTTGCGCTCAACATACACCTGCTGAAGCACCAGTGCATTGCCGGAAAGCTCTACACAGGAAGGCGCTTCGCGCAACAGCTCTTCGAGTAATGCTTCCGAAAAGCGGGATTTATCAAACGCCAGGTAACTGAATTCATAGGCATCCGGCATGCGGCCTGCACGGTCGTGGTCGCGCACAAACTGGTATTTTTCCACCACTTCCTGGCGGGTGATGTTTTTCGGTGCGGTGAAGCGGTCTTTAATAATTTTGTAGACGTATTCGGATTCTTCAATATCGAATACCAGCATGACCATGCCTTTAACACCTGGAGATATGCGGTACTGGCTGATTGTCGGGAGTTGTTGAGTGAAGTCTACCTTGTAACGGTAAAACTCGGTTTTGGCATGGCGGGCGAATCCCACTGCCTGATACAGCTCAAAGGTTTTTTTGTGAGGCATCAGTTGCTGCAAAAGTGCAACATATCGGCTCGGTGTTTCGGTATTAACCATAAAATGACTGCGGGCGAAACTGAATAATTTACTCAGTGCATCGTCGCCGAAAAGAATAGCATCCAGGTAAATTCCGCCATTCTCATTGTTTAATAGCGCCAGTGCTATGGATTGGCTGTGGCCGTTGCTGTCGCTAATGCGGCCAATAATATGGGCGGCTTTGTTGCGGAAAAACAGCGAGCGGGCAAATTCGATGGTGAAGGATGTCTTGTCGCCATCAGGCCAACTTCCCAGCAATTTTTTTTCTGCCGCCTGAGCGCGACTTGCCACTTCTACCGTAGGAAGGCTAAAACGGAAGTAGCTGAGTGCGGCTTCGATGGCCGCTGAGGGGCGGACAAAACCTTCTAGGGTGCATTGAATATCCACCGGCGAATAGCGCCTTGGGGCGTATTTTTTGTCGATAATAAAGACGTGTATATCGCGAATTTTATCGTGGCCAAATACCCGGCCAAAACAGGAATTAAAAAACGTTTGTGCGATCAGGGCATTGCCAGAATAGCGAACCAGATCGGCGTAAATATCTTTGGCGGCGCGCCATAGTTCGGGGGTTTTTAAAGTGTCGTTGAACTCGTTCTGCGCGTCTTCATGCACTTTACCAACAGCGCTTTTGTAGATGTGATTGCGCTCTTTGTTGGCCTGCTGCACATCGTGCCAGGCGGCTTGCTCAAAGCGCCGTTGTGCACCGGCGGTATTTTGCAAAAAGGCACTGAGCATGGCGTTGTAGCCGTTCAATATGCTGGCGGCCAGGCGCTCTGCCTGAATCGCTTTTGGTATATTGGCAGGCATGTTGGCCGATACATTATTCATGGCAATAGTATAACGACAATAAACAACCGCCCCACAATCAATATTGGTTGTGGGGCGGTTGTTTGACCCTTGGAGTTATGAGAATTGATTCATGGTGTTGTCTTTACCGCCCGCTTTCAGAGCGGCGGCACCGGAGAAGTAACCTTTGTGGTCGTCGCCGATGTTGGAGCCTGCCATATCCTGGTGTTTTACCGTGGCAACGCCTTCGCGAATTTCCCGGCGTTGTACTCCTTCCACGTAAGCCAGCATGCCATCGTCACCAAAGTAGTCTCTTGCCAATGTGTCGGTAGACAACGCCGCGGTGTGATAAGTGGGCAGGGTGATCAGATGGTGGAAAACCCCGGCCTGTTGTGCCGCTTCGCGCTGAAATTGGCGAATTTTTTGATCCGCTTCCAAGGCCAGTTCGCTATTGTCGTACTGGACGGACATTAACTGTTCCCGCTGGTAACCGCTCAGGTCGCGGCCCTCTTGCTGCCAGGCGTCAAATATCTGCTGGCGGAAATTCAGTGTCCAGTTAAACGACGGGCTGTTGTTGTACACCAGCTTGGCGTCAGGGATGACTTCACGGATGCGATTCACCATGCTGGCAATTTGCCCCACGTGGGGTTTTTCGGTCTCAATCCACAGCAAGTCGGCCCCCTGCTGCAGGGAAGTGATGCAGTCCAGCACCACGCGGTCTTCGCCGCTACCGGGTTTGAAATGGAACAGGCCGTTGGCTAGACGTTCGGGTTTAACCAGTTCACCGTTCTGACAAATGGCCAGGTCGCCATGTTGCAAATCTGCAACGCTATTGACCGGTGTGGCTTGCAAAAACTGGTTGTACTGGTCAGCCAGGTCGCCGGGTTGTTGTGATACCGGGATTTTCTGTGTCAAACCAGCGCCCAGGGAATCGGTGCGGGCAACAATCACACCATCGTCCACGCCAAGTTCCAAAAAGGCGTAGCGTACGGCGTTGATTTTCGCCAGGAAGTCTTCATGGGGCACAGTTACCTTACCATCCTGATGACCGCATTGTTTGGCGTCGGATACCTGGTTTTCAATCTGAATACAGCAGGCACCGGCTTCAATCATTTTTTTGGCCAGCAGGTAGGTGGCCTCTTCGTTGCCAAAGCCGGCGTCGATGTCGGCAATAATCGGCACCACATGGGTTTCAAAATTATCAATTTTGGTCTGTAATTCCATTTCTGCTTCGCTGTCTCCGGCGTCGCGGGCCGCATCCAGGTCGCGGAACAGGTGATTCAACTCCCAGGCATCCGCCTGGCGCAAAAAAGTGTACAGCTCTTCAATCAGCGCGGGTACGGCGGTTTTCTCGTGCATGGACTGATCCGGTAGGGGGCCAAATTCAGAGCGCAGCGCGGCGATCATCCAGCCGGACAAGTACAGGTAACGGCCCTTGGTGGAGCGAAAGTGCTTTTTGATGGAAATCATTTTTTGCTGGCCGATAAAACCGTGCCAGCAACCCAGCGACTGGGTGTAGTTGGCACTGTCGTTGTCGTAGGCTGCCATATCCCGGCGCATGATGCCGGCGGTATAGCGGGCGATATCCAGCCCGGTTTGAAAACGGTTTTGCAAGCGCAGGCGAGCAACACTTTCCGGATGAATACCTTCCCAAGTGGGCTGGTTGCCAATGGGGTTTGTGCTGATGGTGTCGATGTGTTTCTGATAGCTGGACATGATTTTTCTCTGTGTAGTAATGGAGTTGTACTGGACACAGAGTAGTGATCGAGTAAAAATAAAAGAAATTTATGTTTTTTATTTCAGGTATTTTTTTGGTGAATTCTAGTTGTCGCCCTTTTTACTGAGCACTGGTGATTTATGAACATCCGCAACGTCGATTTAAACCTGCTGATTTACCTCAGCGCCCTGCTGGAGGAGCGCAATGTATCCCGCGCAGCGGAGCGCCTGGCGATTACCCAGCCCGCTATGAGCAACGCCTTGAAACGGCTCCGTGAGCTGTTTGCAGACCCGCTTTTGGTGCGTACCAGCGAAGGTATGACGCCCACGGACAAAGCCCGCGCTCTGGAGCCAGAACTGGCAGCAGTGCTGGCTTCGGTAGAGGCTATGGTGCAAACCGAAGAAGACTTTGATCCGGCAGCGACAGAAGTCACCTTTCGTATACAGTGCAGCGACTATATCGAGTTCACCTTATTGCTGCCGTTTATTGCACAGGTACAGCAGCAGGCGCCGGGAATCGACTTTGATATTCTCTCTCCCGGTGACGCCAGCCTCCAGGCCATTGAAAAGGGTATCGTGGATTTGGCGATAAACCGTTTCTCACGCCTGCCCCAGGCGTTTCACCAGGCGACTGTGTGGCGAGACAATTTTTGTTGCCTGGTACACAAAGACCACCCCTATGCGGCCCAACAAACGTTGGAACAGTATCTGTCTGCAGAGCACATGTGGGTGAACAAGACCGGCCTTGGGGCTGCTCAGGGGGTAAGTCGCAAAGCGGATGTACACAAGCTGGGCTGGGTGGATGAGGCTCTGGCTGCATTGGACGAAAGCCGCAATATTCGTGTATTCAGTCGTCATTATATGGTGGCCAGCCATCTGGAGAGGTTGCCACACCTGATTGCCACGTTGCCCCGGCGTATGGCCATGGTTCAGGCACAGAATCCGGATTTACGCATAGTGAAAGTGCCGTTTCAGGTTGTGCCCATCGAAGTAAAAATGGCTTGGAGTCCGTTGTTGCAGCATTCGGCGCCTCACAAATGGCTGCGGCGTAGTTTGCTGGAAACGGCAAAGACAGTCTCGGATAGATAGTGATTGCGAGACGAGATCTACCACAAATCTCGAAGACGCGAATCTGCTCGTATATTCATTCTGTGAATCATAAAAATAAAAAACAGAAATGCTATTTATATAGATAATCTTCCAGAGACTTCCTACCATGCAATGGCAACGTCGTTAACTGGGACCAAGAGCCATGAATATGAACGCCACGCCAAACCCGAATATGCCCTACTGCGGAGAGCACTCACTGCGTGCTCGCAATAATCTGTACATTGACAATATGCTGCTTAATTTTATCGATACCGAGCTGTTAGCGGGCACCGGCATCAGCAGCGAGCACTTTTGGGAATCATTGGAAATTCTGGTGAAAGAACTGGGCCCGGTTGATCGCGCCCTGCTGGGGGAGCGCCGCCGCATGCAGCGGGCCATAGACGATTGGCATCGCAATAATCGCTTTGAACCACAGGCTTATTCGGCCTTTTTGGAAGATATCGGTTACCTGCTGCCAGAGCCGGAAGGCGTACAGGTAGCCACCACCAACGTGGATCCGGAAATAGCCACCACTGCTGCACCGCAACTGGTGGTACCGGTACAAAATGCGCGCTTTGCGCTCAATGCCGCCAATGCCCGTTGGGGCAGCTTGTACGATGCCCTGTATGGCAGCGATGCCATTGCCGGGGATATTGGCAGTGGCTACGACCCTCGACGGGGGGGGCGGGTTATTGCCAGGGGGCGCAGCTTTCTGGATGAAGCAGCGCCGCTGCAACAGGGCTCTCATGGCGAAGCTGTGGGCTATCAGATTGACGATAGCTGCCTGTGGGTAACACTGGACAACGGCCAGACAACCCTGTTGTGGGACGAAAGTTTGTTCGTGGGCTACTGCGGCGATCCAAAAAACCCTGACACCATCTTGCTGCGCCACAACGGTTTACACATTGAAATACAGTTCGACCCGCAAAGCCAAGTGGGTGCCAACGACCCGGCACACATCAGCGACATTGTGCTGGAATCGGCGGTGACTACCATTCAGGACCTGGAAGACTCCGTGGCCGCTGTAGACGGCGAAGACAAAACCGTGGCTTACCGCAATATGCTGGGGTTATACCGGGGGGATTTGAGCGCGCAATTTTTCAAAGACGGTCAGGTACAGTCCCGCGCTCTGGACCCGGATCGCAACTACCTGAATCCAGAAGGTCAGGAGTTTACTTTGCCTGGCCGCAGTCTGTTGCTGATGCGCAATGTGGGCTTTTTGATGACCACCCCCGCTGTACGGGACGAGGCCTGTTGCGAAATTCCCGAAGGCATACTGGATGCCCTGGTTACCGCCGTAGCCGCAATGCACGACCTGAATAAGCCGGTGGATCATCCTCTGCGCAATAGCAAAACCGGCAGCGTATATATCGTAAAACCGAAAATGCACGGCCCTAAAGAAGTGGCATTTTGCTGCCGGCTGTTTGCCCGGGTAGAGCAGTTGTTGGGTTTGCCTCACAACACTCTGAAGCTGGGGATTATGGACGAAGAGCGGCGTACTACGCTGAACCTGAAAGCCTGTATTCAAGCTGCCAGCGAACGGGTGATTTTTATCAATACCGGCTTCCTGGATCGCACTGGTGACGAAATTCACACCTCCATGGAAGCGGGGCCCATGGTGCCCAAAGACGCCATGAAAACTGAACCCTGGCTGGACACTTACGAACGCTGGAACGTCGCCACTGGTTTGCAATGTGGCCTGGCAGGTGTGGCGCAAATCGGCAAAGGTATGTGGCCCAAGCCTGACGATATGGCGGACATGCTGGCCACCAAAATGGCCCACCTGGAAGCCGGAGCCAGCTGTGCCTGGGTGCCTTCCCCCACTGCAGCCACTCTGCACGCGATGCACTACCATCAGGTTAATGTACGCGACTGCCAGCGACAACTGTCGGATCAGTTGGTGAATCGTCAGGCGTTATTGCAGATCCCACTGCTGAAAGACACCAGCACCTTGAGTGCCCAGCAAATTCAGCGAGAGCTGGACAACAACGCCCAGGGAATCCTTGGCTATGTGGTGCGCTGGGTGGACCAGGGGATTGGCTGCTCCAAAGTGCCGGATATCGATAATGTGGCGCTGATGGAAGATCGTGCCACCCTGCGTATCTCCAGCCAGCACATCGCCAACTGGTTGCGCCACGGTATTTGCAGTGCTGAACAGGTGACGGACACTTTCGCTAATATGGCTGCTGTGGTGGACAGGCAAAACAGCCACGACATCAACTACCGCCCCATGGCCGCTGACCTGGAAAACAATCTCGCCTACCAGAGCGCACTGGCGTTGGTGTTCCAGGGCTGTGAGCAGCCCAACGGCTATACCGAGCCGTTGTTGCATCACTATCGTCTGTTGGTGAAAAAAGCAGGGTAGATGTTGGTCTGTTGTTACCCCCGCCTTTGTGCGCTGCTGCCCGAAAGGGCCTCCCAAGCCGTCATTGCGAGCGCAGCGCGGCAATCCAGTGTCTTTTAAGTTACTGACTTAAAAACAAAGCCGCTGGATCGCCGCGCTTGGCTCGCGATGACGATTTTTTAAGTCTCGCTGTCATCCATATGGCCCACCACCAGGTCACCAAATTCTCTGCAACCTGTCTCGGTTGCACCATCCATAGTACGGGCCAGATGGTAGGTTACTGTGCCCTGGGCAATCATTGCCTGCAGGCTGGCAACAATGGCGTCGGCAGCTTCCACCCAACCAATATGACGCAGCATCATTTCGCCACAGAGAATCATCGACGTGGGATTTACCCGGTTTTGACCGGCGTACTTTTGTGCGGTGCCGTGGGTGGGTTCGAATAGCGCCATCTGGTCACTGATGTTGGCGCTGGCGACGATGCCGACACCACCCACTTGGGCGGCCAGAGCATCGGAGAGATAATCACCGTTCTGGTTGAGGGTGGCAATCACATCGTAGTTTTGCGGCTTCAGCAACATCTGTTGCAGCAGAGTGTCGGCGAGTATATTTTTTATTGTTATGGGCTGACCGTTGTCGGGGTTGATAATGCGGTAGTGGTTGCCGTCTTCAATGGCACCAAATTCCTCCACCGCTACCTGGTAGCCCCATTGCTTGAAAGCCCCTTCGGTAAATTTGAGGATATTGCCTTTGTGAGCCAGGGTTACAGAGCTGCGGTTGTGGTCAATAGCGTATTGAATAGCACGTCGCACCAGCCGTTGGCTGCCTTCTTTGGAAGCGGGTTTAATGCCAATGGCGCACTGCTGGGGAAAGCGAATTTTGTTAACCCCCATCTCCCCCTGAAGAAAGTCGATCACCCGGTCCGCACCGGGGCTGCCCGCCTTCCATTCAATACCGGCGTAAGTGTCTTCGGTATTTTCCCGGAATATCACCACGTCGACATTTTCAGGGTGATGGACCGGAGCGGGAACCCCTTGTAGCCAGTGTATGGGGCGCATGCTGGCGTACAAATCCATTTCCTGACGCAAGGCCACGTTGAGCGAGCGGAAGCCGCCGCCCACCGGAGTGGTTAACGGTCCTTTGATGGCCACCACATAGTGGCGAATGGCATTCAGGGTTTCCTGGGGGAACCAGTCACCGTCATACATTTCGGCGGCTTTTTCGCCATTGAATACTTCCATCCAGGCAATCTGGCGCTGGTTGCCGTAAGCTTTTCTCACCGCCGCATCCACTACCTGACGCATAACCGGGGTGATCTCACTGCCCACGCCATCGCCCTCTATAAAGGGCACGATGGGTTTGTCGGGTACATGGAGGCGGCCATCGCTTTGGCAATAAATGGCCTCACCGCTATTCGGTACGCTAATGTGCTGGTAGTGTTCTCGCATGGTTGTTATCCCCGACTATTAATCCGGCAATACAAAAGGCATCCTGCCTTTTGTATTGCGCGCTCAATAACTTTAACTTTCACATACATAAAAGCTTTCACATAAAAGAAAGTAACGCACTTGCGCGGAAGTGCTTAATTTTATTGAGCTCGCGCTGGCTACGCCAGCAGCGGCACATCCCTGTGCCGCATTATTAAACGCAACCTCACTGCTGTCCCACAAACTCGAACAACATGAATTGGGTATTGCTTGATGTGACCGTGGTCAGCAAGGATGCTGACCTCGAGCCCCATGGATGGGTTTACGGCGCGTCACAGCAAGCAATACCCAATTCATGTCTGCTGCGAACTCAAACTCTTTGACGGCCTTATTTTTCCTGTGATTCAGGGATAAAAACTTAAAGTTTATGGGACAGCAGTGACGCAACCTATAAGGTTGCCGGTTTAATAGTCATATCCGCCAAAAACCGCCCGGTGTGTGAGCCGGGCACATCCGCCACTTGCTCCGGGGTGCCGGTAGCGATAATTTCGCCGCCGCCGCTGCCGCCTTCGGGCCCCAGGTCGATCACCCAGTCGGCGGTTTTGATCACGTCCAGGTTGTGTTCTATCACCACCACGCTGTTGCCGTGGTCACGCAGTCTGTGCAGCACGTCCAGCAGTTGTTGAATGTCGTGGAAGTGCAAACCGGTGGTGGGTTCGTCGAGAATATACAGGGTTTTGCCGGTGTCCCGCTTGGACAGTTCCTTGGCCAGCTTGACCCGCTGGGCCTCACCGCCGGACAGGGTGGTGGCGGCTTGCCCCAGGCGGATATAGGTGAGCCCCACGTCCACCAGGGTTTTCAGTTTGCGGGCGATTACCGGTACCGCGTCGAAAAATTCCAGGGCGTCTTCCACGGTCATGTCCAGCACCTGATGGATATTTTTGCCCTTGTACACTACCTCCAGGGTTTCCCGGTTGTAGCGCTTGCCCTTGCACTGGTCGCAGGGTACGTAAATATCTGGCAGGAAGTGCATTTCCACTTTGGTGACGCCGTCGCCCTGGCAGGCTTCGCAGCGACCGCCCTTTACGTTAAAACTGAAGCGGCCCGGTTTGTAGCCCCGGGAGCGGGCTTCCTGGGTGCCGGCAAACAGTTCGCGGATAGGGGTGAATATGCCGGTGTAGGTGGCCGGGTTGGAACGCGGGGTGCGACCAATGGGGCTTTGATCAATGTCGATGCATTTGTCGAAATAATCCAGCCCTTTTACCGATTTGTGAGGCGCGGCTTTTAGCGTGGTGGCTTTGTTGAGTGCGGTGGCCGCCAGCGGGTACAGGGTTTCGTTAATCAGGGTGGACTTGCCGGAACCGGATACTCCGGTGACGCAGGTAAACAGGCCCACGGGAATTTCCACGTTTACGTTTTGCAGGTTGTTGCCGCTGGCGCCGTTGAGTTTCAGCAGCTGTTTTTTGTCGAATGGGGTGCGCTCTGCGGGCATGGCGATTTTGCGTTCGCCGGACATGAATTTACCGGTTTCCGAACGCGGTGCTTTAACGATGTCGGCCAGCACACCTTCGGCCACCACTTCGCCGCCGTGCACCCCGGCACCGGGGCCAATGTCGATGACATGGTCCGCCTGGCGGATGGCGTCTTCGTCGTGCTCCACCACAATCACCGTATTGCCCAGGTCGCGCAGGCGGGTAAGGGTGTTGAGCAGACGCTCGTTATCGCGCTGGTGCAGGCCAATGGAGGGTTCGTCCAGCACGTACATTACGCCCACCAAGCCGGCACCGATTTGGCTGGCCAGGCGAATACGTTGGGCTTCGCCGCCGGACAGGGTGTCGGCGCTGCGGTCCAGAGTCAGGTAGTTGAGCCCTACGTCCACCAGAAAACGAAATCGTTCGCGAATTTCTTTGATGATCTTCTCGGCGATTTCGCCCTGGCGACCGGGCAGATCGAGATTCTCGAAGTATTCGTAAGATTCCCCCACCGGCACAGCGGTGAGGTCGGACAGGGTTTTGCCATCCACAAACACATTGCGCGCTTCCCGGCGCAGGCGTGTGCCATCGCATTCCGGGCAATGCTGGGTGTTGAGGTACTTGGTCAGCTCCTCGCGCACCATATTGGATTCCGTGTCCCGGTAGCGGCGCTCCATATTGGGGATCACCCCTTCAAACACGTGGGTGCGCTTGTACACCGTGCCGCGGTCATTCACGTAGCTGAAGTCGATTTCGTCGTCGCCGCTGCCGTACAAAATGGCATTTTGGTGAATGGGTTTGAGTTGGTTGAATGCAGTGTCGATATCAAAACCGTAGTGCTGCCCCAGGGATTCCAGCATGGTGTAATAAAACAGGTTGCGGCGGTCCCAGCCGCGAATGGCCCCCTCGGAAATGCTCGCCTCCGGGTGTTGCACCACCCGGTCGATATCAAAAAACTGGCGTACCCCCAAGCCGTCGCAACTGGGGCAGGCGCCTACCGGGTTGTTAAACGAGAACAGCCGGGGTTCCAGTTCGGTGAGACTGTAGTCACACACCGGACAGGCGAATTTGGCGGAGAATAATTGGTCACCCGCACCGCCATCCATGTAGGAGATGGCCGCCAGACCTTCCGCCAAATTGAGCGCAGTTTCAAAAGATTCAGCAATACGCAGTTGCAAATCGTCGCGCACCTTAAAGCGGTCAACCACCACTTCGATATTGTGTTTTTTGTTTTTTTCCAGCTTGGGGGCATCGTCCAGATCCACCACCACGCCGTCGATACGGGCACGAATGAATCCCTGCTGGCGCAGTTGTTCAAACAGGTGCACGTGCTCACCCTTGCGGGCTCGCACCACAGGGGCGAGCAGCATCAATTTGGTGCCTTCCGGCAAGGCCAATACCTGATCCACCATCTGACTGACGGTTTGTGCTTTCAGCTCCAGGTTGTGATCCGGACAGCGGGGTTCACCGGCGCGGGCGAACAGCAGGCGCAGGTAGTCGTAAATTTCGGTGATGGTGCCCACGGTGGAACGGGGGTTGTGGGAAGTGGATTTCTGTTCGATGGAGATGGCCGGTGACAGCCCCTCCACATGGTCCACGTCGGGCTTTTCCATCATCGACAGGAATTGCCGCGCGTAAGTGGATAGAGATTCCACATAGCGCCGCTGGCCCTCGGCGTACAGGGTGTCAAACGCCAGCGACGACTTGCCGGAACCGGACAGGCCGGTAATCACAATCAGCTTGTCGCGGGGGATGTCGAGGTCGATGTTCTTGAGGTTGTGGGTGCGTGCGCCCCGTACCTGGATGGTTTGCATATCGCTACATCTATGAAGGCAAAACAGCCATTATAGAATTTTTGAGGATTGTGTGTGAGTCCTGTATCAGAGGAGCTTGTTGATTAAATTTGGTTATGGCCCCTATAGGGTTTTCAGACAGGCATGTTGGGGTATAGTGGGCGCTCAAATTCGCCACCTTATGGAGCTATTCATGTCAGTTATCAAGCAAGTGCCCAACGTTACCTTTAAAACCCGCGTCCGCGATGAGTCTGTGGATGGTCCCAACCCGTTCCGCTGGCAGGACAAAACCAGCCAGGATATCTTCGGCGGCAAAAAGGTGGTGGTGTTTTCCCTGCCCGGGGCTTTTACGCCTACCTGCTCCTCCAATCACCTGCCTCGCTATGAAGAATTGTATGCCGAGTTTCAGGCCCAGGGTGTTGATGAGATTATCTGTGTGTCCGTAAACGACGCCTTTGTCATGTTCAAGTGGGGCCGTGAGCAGGGCAATGAAAAAATCTTCCTGCTGCCGGACGGCAACGGCGAGTTCACCCGCAAAATGGGCATGTTGGTAGACAAGTCCAATATCGGTTTTGGCATGCGTTCCTGGCGCTATTCCATGCTGGTGAATGACGGCGCTATCGAAAAGATGTTTATGGAGCCGGGCTTTGAGGACAACTGCGAATCCGACCCCTTTGAAGTGTCTGATGCCGATACCATGCTGGCTTATTTGAAAGGCGAAGATGCCGGCACTGTTTCAGCGCCTCGCAAGGCGTTTGAGGGGTAGATTGAAGCGGAATCCGGGGGTGCGGTGTTTATTCACCCGGCAACATAAAAGGCGTCCTGCCTTTTGTGTTGCGCGCTCAATAAAACCTGACGCACTTGCGCGGAAGTGCTTGATTTTATTGAGCTTGCGCTGGCTGCGCCAGCGGCGGCACATCCCTGTGCCGCATTATTAAACGCAACCTATAAGGTTGCCGGTTTAATAATCAACCCTGTTCCCGGGTTCCGCTGCGCTTTACCCGGGCTACCCTGCTGCTCCAATTCTCAATTCCCCACTCGGTCAGCGTTGTAGCTGACCCTGATCGCAGCTCTTGCGGGGGCTGCAATCCCAGGTGGCAGAGGGCTTGATAGAGGTTCTCCGCCGCTTCACTTTTCTCGATAGCCGGCGACAAATTTTGCTTGCTTAACTTCTGGCCATCGTCTCCCATTACCAGGGGTATATGGGCGTATTGCGGCAGTTTTTTATCCGTTAATTGTTGCATCAGATACAGCTGCCTGGGGGTGGAGTCCAGCAAATCCTGGCCGCGCACCACATGGGTGATGCCCTGGTATAAATCGTCCACGGCACAGGCCAGCTGGTAACTCACCAGGCCATCTCTGCGCCAGATAATAAAGTCGTCGTTACCATTGGTTTTTACCGGCCAGTGCTGCCGGCCTTGAATGCGGTCGTCAACAATGATTTCTGTGGCATAAGAGACTCTTATACGCAGGGCGTAATCAGCCGGTGGCGGCAGTTGGCGCTGGCGGCAGTGGCCGTTGTAGCGGCCGCCCATCACTTTGATGGCCTGACGGCTGCAATCGCAGGGATAGGTGTCCAGTTGTTGCAGGGCAGTGAGATAGGCGTCGGTTCGGCTGCTTTGATACATCACACTGCCATTCCAGTGCAGACCATGGGCTTCCAGTTGCCTGAGAATGGTATCGGCAGCACCGGGGACTTCCCGTGGCGGGTCAATGTCGTCGATGCGCAGCAACCACTGGCCGTTGTGGTGTTTGGCGTCAAGGTAACTGGCCAGGGCAGCCACCAGTGAGCCGAAATGTAGCGGCCCGGATGGGGTTGGGGCAAAGCGGCCTATGTAGGGTAGTGAGAGGGGCATTAAAGGATTGTGCGGGGTAAGGGCTTACCCCGCAACAGGCAGAAACCATTAGCCGCCAGTGATCTGGCGTTCTTTGATTTCGTCCAGGGTCTTGCAGTCAACGCAGAGGTTGGCCGTGGGACGGGCTTCCAGGCGGCGAATACCGATTTCGATGCCACACTGGTCGCAGAAGCCGTAGTCGTCCTGGTCGATGCGGTCGATGGTACTGTCGATTTTCTTGATCAGCTTGCGTTCGCGATCCCGGGTGCGCAGCTCCAGACTGAATTCTTCTTCCTGAGTGGCGCGGTCGGCGGGGTCGGGGAAGTTGGAGGCTTCGTCCTTCATGTGGGACACAGTGCGATCCACTTCTTCCATCAATTCCCGTTTCCAGGCCAGCAGCAGACCCTTAAAGTGGTCGCGCTGCTTTGCGTTCATATATTCCTCGCCCTTCTTCTCTTTGTAGGGCTCAAAGCCGTGCAGTGAAATCGCTGTAGCGACCGGTGCGGCCTTCTTCTTGGCCGGTGCAGCTTTCTTGGCTGTGGTGGGCATTACCTCTCCCCGATTGTTGAAAAACAGCCGTTTATAGATTGATGGAAGCAAATTTTCAAGTTTTATTTGCTCGCAAGCAGCTAAACTGCGGTTTTTGTCTGAGGAATATTCGGTGAAATTCAATCCACCCCTTGAGTGCGGCACTCTGATTAAACGTTATAAACGCTTTCTGGCGGATGTGCAGACTTCTAAAGGTGACCAGATCACCATACATTGTCCCAATACCGGTTCCATGAAGAACTGCCTGTCGGAGGGCAGCCCTTGCTGGTTTTCCCGTTCCGACAACCCCAAGCGCAAATACCCCTGTACCTGGGAAATTGCCACCACCCCCTGTGGCCACAGGGCCGGGGTGAATACCGGGCGCCCCAATCATCTGGTACGGGAGGCCATTGAACAGGGCGTGGTGGCGGAATTACAGGGTTACAGCCAGCTGTGCAGCGAGGTGAAATACGGTGCGGAAAACAGCCGTATCGATCTGTTGTTAAGCGATCATCCAGAACGTCCGGATCAAGCCTGTTATGTGGAGGTGAAAAACGTCACTCTGCATATGGGTGACGGCCTGGGGTTGTTTCCGGATTCGGTCAGCACCCGTGGCAGCAAGCACCTGCGCGAGCTGGCGGCGATGGTGGAGCAGGGGCAGCGGGCGGTGTTGTTTTACTGTGTGCAACACACCGGAATTGAAAGGGTCATGCCCGCCGACGATATTGACCCGGAATATGGCAAAACCCTGCGTCAGGCTGTGGCAGCGGGGGTAGAGGTGTTGGCTTATCGGGCTGAATTGTCGGCAGATGAAATTCGTTTGATTGAAGCCATCCCATTTAGTTGCCCATAAGGATAGAATGCCTGCCCAATTTTGTTGGCATGAGTCGGGTATTGCTTTATGTGACTGTGGCCAGCATGGATGCTGGCCCCAAGCCCCCAGGGAAGGGTTCACGGCGTGTCACAGAAAGCAATACCCAGCTCGTGCCTTGCCATGTCAATTGCCGATAGGAGATTCCTTTGAACCAACCCATCGCCCAATTACAACCCACCGAACTCTGGAGCCACTTCCAGGAGCTGTGCAACCGCCCACGCCCTTCCAAGGAAGAACAGGCAGTAGTGGACTATGTGCTGGAATTTGCCGCCCGCCATAACCTGCAAAGCCAGGTGGATAAAGTGGGCAATGTGATTGTCCGCAAACCGGCTACCTCGGGTATGGAAAATTGCCGTGGCGTGATTCTGCAAAGTCATCTGGATATGGTGCCGCAAAAAAACGCCGATTCCAGCCATAATTTTTCTACCGATCCCATCAACGCCTATGTGGATGGCGACTGGGTGACTGCCGATGGCACAACCCTGGGTGCTGATAATGGCATTGGCTGTGCCGCCATGTTAGCGGTGCTGGAATCCGCCGATATTGCCCACGGCCCTCTGGAAGCCCTGTTTACCATCGACGAGGAGGCGGGCATGACCGGTGCCCAGGGATTGCAGCCAGGGCTGTTGCAAGGGGATATTCTGCTCAACCTGGATTCAGAGGACGAAGGCGAACTGTTCGTGGGCTGTGCCGGTGGTGTGGATGTCAATATCAAGTTGCCCTTTGCCAGCCAACCGGTGCCAGCGGATTGCGTGGCCTTTGAAGTGAATGTGGGCGGCCTGGTGGGGGGGCATTCCGGCCTCAATATCAATGACGGTCGCGGCAACGCCAATAAAATCACCAACCGCCTGCTGAGCACTGCGGTGCAGCGCTTTGGCGTGGGCGTGTACCAATTCAACGGTGGCACCCTGCGCAACGCCATACCCCGAGAGGCATTCACCGGCATTACCGTTCCCGCTGGCGAGGCAGGCGCCTTTACTGCCTGGGTGACAGAATTTGCCGCTGTGGTCAGCGCTGAACTGGCCGGGGTGGAACCGGGCTTTGCCATTGCCATGACGCCGGCGGAATTGCCCGAAACGCAGATAGACAATGGGGTATTGACGCGCTTTATTCAGGCGGTGTACGCCTGTCCCAACGGCGCCACCCGTATGATCAACTCCCTGCCGGGTGTGGTGGAAACGTCCAACAACCTGGCAGTGGTGTTTAATGACGACGACAACATTTATGTGCAGTCACTGACCCGCAGCGCCAGCGACAGTGCTCGCGACGATCTGGCACAAGCGGTTGCCAGCAGCTTTCGCCTTGCCGGTGCCGATGTGCATACCGCTGGCGCCTATCCTGGCTGGACGCCCAAAATGGACACCGAATTGCTCACCATGATGGTGGCCAGGCACAAGGCGCTGTTTGAATACGAACCCAAAGTCAGCGTGATTCACGCCGGTCTGGAATGCGGTATATTGGGGTCGATCTATCCCCACTGGGACATGATTTCCTTCGGCCCCACCATACGCGGCGCTCACTCACCGGACGAAAAAGTATCGATTCCGGCGGTGGCCAGTTTTTGGCAGTACCTGAAGGCTGCATTAGCGGATATTCCCGGTAAATAAATTCGTTACAGAATTAACGGTATTGGCTCGAGGCTGAGAGGTTCTTATTTGTCATATTTTTACTGAACTTAACATCTGTTGCGATCACATTAACATTGACCCTCTCCATAATGCGCTCCATCAAAGTTAACCACTTATTTGGAGTGCACGAGATGAAAAATTTACTGATTGCCGTTGTTGCTTTATTGGCCTTGAACAGTGCGGCTTTTGCGGGTACAGATCTGCTGGACAGCAAAGCAGATTTTGAAGCGACCACTATCGGTTTTGTACTGAATCAGGATGGCCTGAAAGCTGACTTGAAAGCAGACCTTAAAAAAGAAGTGCTGAAGAAGGTTAATACCAGCATTGAAGACGATGTTCACTGGAACAACAGTGTAGTGGTAGAGCTGGATAGCCTGGAAGCTGAATTTGCCACCACTCTGCAGGAGCAGCTGAAAACCTCTATTCAACAAAGCCTGGAAATCTGCTGCGTATAACCGCCCGGCGATTCCTGCACTCAAAACCCCGCTGCTTGCAGCGGGTTTTTTTTGGTGCGCCAGGCACAACTTATCCCTGGGGCTCGTCGCCAGCATCCCTGCTGGCCACGGTCACAATAACTCATGCCGGAGAGATGTCTTTGAATTTTGTGGGGCGGCAATGGCGTTTCATCTGTCCCTGATAGCGGGTATGCTTCCCAAAAATTCACTGTTGGGAAGCCATTTGTTGTTTCGTGTTATCACTTTTTTATTCGCTCTGGTGAGCTCTGTTGTCTGTTTTGCTCAGACCATCGATGTCGCCGTAGCCAGCAATTTTATGGCGGCGGCGAAGGCGTTGAAGGCGGATTTTGAGCGGCGCACCGACCACCGCATCAATCTAGTGGCGGGCTCTACCGGTAAACATTACGCCCAGATTATTAACGGTGCACCTTTCGATGTTTTTCTGGCGGCCGATGCTCGCCGGCCACAGTTGTTGGAACAGCAGGGCAGAGCGCTACAAGGTAGCCGCTTTAGTTACGCCATCGGCCAATTGGTGTTGTGGAGCGCTGCTGAACATTCAGTGGATGGCAAAGGCCGGGTGTTAACGGCTGGGGAATTTAATCGCCTCGCTATTGCCAACCCCAAGCTGGCACCCTATGGCCGCGCTGCACAGCAGGTTCTGGAAAATACCAGGTCTCTACAAAGGGACGATAGCGGCAAGCTGCTGAGGGGCGAGAATATCAACCAGGCATTCCAGTTCGTACACAGTGGCAATGCGGATTTGGGTTTTGTGGCGCTATCCCAGCTAAAGGCGCTGGCGAAAAATACCAATGGCCACATCCCCGGTTCTTACTGGCTTGTGCCCAATAATTTTTACGACCCGATCAAACAGCAGGCGCTGCAATTGACGGATCATCCCGCTGCCGGTGTTTTCCTCGCTTATTTAAAAAGTCCCGCTGGTCGCCAGCTGATTGCCAGCTTTGGCTATCGCCTGCCAACTTCCGGGGGCCTCTGATGGACTGGCTAACGTCTGCGGAGCTGGCGGCTGTCTGGCTGACTCTGAAACTGGCTGCGGTAACCACCGCGCTGTTGTTGCTGGTGGGTACGCCACTGGCCTGGTGGTTGGCCCACAGCCGCCTGCGAGTCAAGCCGTTGCTGGAAGCGCTGCTGGCGTTGCCACTGGTGCTGCCGCCCACTGTGTTGGGTTTTTATCTGTTGTTATTGTTGGGTGCCAATGGTCCGCTGGTTGCTCTGCTTGGAGAGGGCGGCCAACTGGCGTTCAGCTTTCCCGGCCTGGTGATTGGCTCCGCGGTTTACTCTCTGCCGTTTGTGGTGCAACCCCTGCAAAATGCTTTTGCGTCCATTGGCTCCCGGCCATTGGAGGTGGCCGCTACCCTGCGGGCTTCCCCCTGGGATCGCTTCTGGTCGGTGGCTATGCCCATGGCACGACCGGGTGTGATCACCGCTGCCGTATTGGGTTTTGCTCACACCCTTGGGGAGTTTGGTGTGGTGTTGATGATTGGTGGCAATATTCCCGGTAAAACACAGGTATTGTCCATTGCCATTTACGACCGGGTAGAGGCTCTTGAATACGCCCAGGCACACTGGTTGGCTGCGGGGTTGTTACTGTTTTCACTGATCGTGCTGACCCTGGTGTACGCGGTTAATCGTCGGTCGCCACTGTCGCTGGGGCCGGTGCGATGACGGTGGACGTTAAGCTGAGTGTGCTGAAAGGCAACTTTATTCTGGATGCAGAATTTGGGGTGCCGGGCGCGGGTATCAGTGCGGTGTTTGGCCCTTCCGGATGTGGCAAAACCACGTTGCTGCGGGCTATTGCCGGGCTGGAGCCACAGGCTCAGGGGCACTGCCAGATTGCCGGAACTCGCTGGCAAAAGCCGGGTTTTTATCTGCCCACCCACAAGCGCCCGCTGGGGTACGTGTTTCAGGAGCCCAGCCTGTTACCGCATTTGAATGTACAAGCCAATCTGGAATTTGGCTGGCGTCGCACGGTGGCGGAAAAACCGCGCGTCAGGTTTGATGAATCTGTTGAGCTGCTGGGTGTGGGTTCGCTGCTGAACCGCAGTGTTGGGGATTTGTCCGGTGGCGAACGCCAGCGAGTTGCCATTGCCCGCGCTCTGCTTGCCAACCCGCAACTGCTGCTAATGGACGAGCCTCTGGCGGCTCTGGATGGCACCAGTAAACGTGAGATATTGCCCTACCTGGAGCGCCTGCCCAGGGAGCTGAATATTCCCATCCTCTATGTCAGCCACTCCACCGATGAAGTGGCGCGGCTGGCGGATCATTTGTTACTGATGGACCGTGGCCGCATTGTCGCCAGTGGTGCTATTGGTGACATGCTGGCACGCATCGACCTGCCGCTGGCCCGTGGCGAGGACGCAGAGGTGGTGATCGACGCTCGTGTTGAATCCCTGGACAGTCACTATCACCTGTCGCAGCTGGCCTTTGCCGGTGGCCAATTGAGCGTTGCCGGTTTGCTGGATGCCGAGCAAAGCGTGCGCCTGCGGATACAGGCGCGGGATGTGAGCATTGCCCTGCAAGCACCAGAGCACAGCAGTGTGCTGAACTGCCTGCCCGCTCGGGTGGTGGCTGTGGAACCATTGGGGGAGTCACAAGTGCTGGTCAAGCTGGATGTGGGTGGTACGGTGTTACTGTCACATATTACCCGCAAATCCGCTGATATCCTGGCGTTGCGGCAAGGGATAAAAGTGTATGCCCAAGTCAAGAGCGTGGCGGTGTTGAGCTGATGTCTCAGAGTGTGCGAGCTCAATAAAATCAAGCACTTCCGCGCAAGTGCGTCACTTTCTTTTATGTGAAAGTTATTGAGCGCGCAATACAAAAGGCAGGACGCCTTTTGTATTGCCGGGTTAATAGTGTTGTAAGCCTGAGAGTGTACTCGATAAAAAATTATAAAAGCCGATACTGGATATGAAGGTTTGGGGCCTATTATCCTTTCCTGGGCCGTCTGCGGCAGGGATGCCGCAGAAGAGCTTACATGGAAGTATTTACAGCGTGTCCGGGAAAGGATAATAGGCTCCAAATCGCCACCCAAACCTCAACACCTAAGCCTCAATAAAATAAATCCAATGCCGACAAACAGACTGATAACAATAACGCCCACCCAAGGCTGAAAAAATGATTGACCCCATTATTATTATCCTGGCGCTGGCCGCCGGTTTGCTGATTCGCCAGCTGGGTTTTCCGCCCATGCTGGGTTACCTGGTGGCTGGCTTTGCCATCAGCCAAACGTCTCTGAACCCTGGGCCATTGATTGACCAGATTGCCAGTGCCGGGGTTACCCTGCTGTTGTTTACCATCGGTTTGAAGCTGAACCTGCGGGATTTGGCTGCGGTGCAGGTGTGGGGGGTGGCTGCCGGGGTTATGGTACTGGTGATTCCGTTGTTTGCCCTGGGGTTAATGTTGCTGCTGGCACTGGTGCCCGCACTGTCGGCATTGCAAGGCGGTGCCCTGTGGACAGTGGCTTTTGCGCTGTCATTTTCCAGTACGGTGTTTGCGGTCAAGGTGTTTGATGAGCGTGGTGAAGGGGCATCCCTGCACGCCAAAATCGCCATCGGTATTCTGATTGTTCAGGACTTGATGGCGGTGGTATTCCTTGCCCTGAGTACTGGCAAATTACCGGACTGGCCCGCGTTGGCGTTGTTGTTGCTGATACCCCTGCGGCCCGTGTTGCATCGCCTGTTTGCCCTCTGTGGCCACGGCGAGCTGCTTACACTGTTTGGTATCGGCCTGGCGTTTGGTGGCTATGGGTTGTTTGAATATTTCAACATCAAGGGCGACCTGGGGGCACTGATACTGGGGGTATTGCTGGGGGGGTGCAGCAAAGCCAGCGAACTGCGCAAAACCCTTATCGGCCTCAAAGAGCTGTTTCTGGTGGGCTTTTTTGTCAGCATCGGCCTTAACGGATTGCCGTCGCTGGAGATGTGCCTGTTGGCGGCGGCGCTTGCTTTATTGGCAACGATCAAACCGGTGCTTTACTACCTGGGGTTTGTGGCCACCCGGTTGCGGGCGCGCACATCATTTCTGGCGTCATTGTCACTGTACAACCACAGCGAATTTGGCCTGATTGTCGCTACCCTGGCGGCTGCCAATGGGTTGATTGGCGACGAGTGGGTGGTGATTACTGCACTTGCCATGGCGCTGTCGTTTTTTGTAGCGGTGCCTTTTAACGCACGCTCTCATCGTATTTACCGCCGTTTCAGCAAGCGACTGTTCGAACACTCCCGGCGGCTTCCCTACGAACAGCCGGTGGATATTGGTGATGCTACGATATTGGTGATGGGAATGGGGCGGGTAGGGCGCGGTGCCTACACACACCTGAAGGAAATTTACGGGGACTGTGTATTGGGGGTGGACTCCGAACAAGGCCGCCTGCCGGAGTTGACAAAAGAGGGCTATCGGGCCGTATCCGGCGATGCCACCGACCGTGATTTTTGGGAGGGCATCGACCTGGACGCCATCAAAGTGATTATGGTTTGCCTGCCGGACCACGCGGAAAACCTGGATACCAGCCAACTATTGAAATCCATGGGTTATGGCGGGCAGTTGGCAACCATCGCCCGCTTCCCGGACCACGTGCAAGAACTCACCGATTTGGGTTGTATCTCTTTTAACCTGTATGCGGAAGGCGGCTACGGTTTTGCCGAGCATGTGGTGGAGCGGATTGGGTAGTTTGGCTACTTTATAAAATAGCCAACTACGCGCCAGTTGCTGCCCACTTTAGTGACGGTAATGGTTTCAGTGGCGGATTCTTTGTACTCAAACCGGGTAGCAATTTTTACAACGACATACTCACCTTCGGGCGCATTGGGTAAAGAGGTATAGGCGCTGGCACTGGTGATGTTGTGTGAAATACGTTTGCCAAGCGGTGTACGAACGTTATTTGCCGCTTTCACCCATTGTTCGGATGACACTTTTGTTTGAAAAAATGGTGCGGCCTGATGCCAGCTATCCACGTAATTTCCAGAGTCTACAATCGCTAACCAGGCGAGTGCGGCATTGGTTTGAGATTGATTGGTCTCCGCAACACTGAATACCGAGAACATCCAGGTAACAAGCAATAAATAGACGTTTTTCATAATAGATCCGTTATTTGTCAGACAGCTTTACACAGCTTTTCAATTGCACCACCCAACTTTACGTTGACCCTATCCATAATGGCAACCATCAAACAGCAACACCCCCCTCGTTACTGTTTTGACTACCCCCCTTGATAGAACACTTTTTAGTGTATTTTCAGCCCTGCTCCCCCAGTAGGGCTTTTTTTTGGCTGTTATTCTGTTGCCTGATTCAAGCGCTGTGCGGTAATGGCAACGGCGATATTGAGAATGGCAGTGCCCAAAAAGGTGACAATGGCTGCCAACTCGGTGAATTTGCCGGTGTACACATAAAGGCAGATATTGGCCAGGGCAAACAGCCACCAGGTAGTGATGCTGACCCCTTGAGCATTGCGTTGTTTGACCAATGCCAGAAGCTGAATCAATGCAGCGCCGGGAAATACGACCGCAGGGACAATCTTTACCAGGTCTATCCACTCGTTCATTACGGCTTTCTCTATTTGGGGCGGGGCACGTCGATAATGTTGCCCAGTGTGCCGTATTCGGAACTGCCCAGGCGGGCCAGCGGGTCGATGGCGTTGGCATCCAGCGTCAGTCGGCCAGCATCATTAACCGAAGCCACTTCGTCGCTCACGTAAAGGGCTTTTACTTCACCCAATACCAAAAACTGCGGGCCATTGCCCAATTCCTGAATCTGGTAGCGCTGGCAGGCAAACGCCAGGCGACACTCTGCCAGCCGTGGCAGGCCGAACCCCTCGAAAGCCGTTAAGGGCATATTGAGGTTGTCCAGTTCGGAAACTCCGTGCGCCAGGGTACGCGAGCTTTCGGTCACCTGTGCCGCCTGCCCGCTGTGGGGAATATGCACCACAAAGTGCCCTCGCTCACGAATGTTCACCAGGGTGTCTTTGCGGCTGCCGTCGGGCTTGTGGCCGATGGATAGCATTACCAGCGGCGGGTCGGAACAGACCGCATTAAAGTAAGAGAACGGTGCCAGGTTATGACTGCCATCGCCGTTGTCGGACAACACCCAGGCGATGGGCCGGGGCAGGATGCTCTGGGTCATGGTGAAGTAGCGCTGGTTGGCAGAAAGTTGTTGGAAATCCAGATACATAGCGTTGCTCGACAGTTTTTTCGCCAGTGTATCTGCTGCCGTGGTTTCTGAACAGGACGTACTAAGGAGTTAACAAGATAGGCGACATGGGCTTTTCAAGACCGTCAGCGGCAAGGAAGCCGCTGCCGAGCGTACAAGGATGTATTCACAGCGTGTCTTGAAAAGCCCATGTCGCCTATCTAACGTACGGTTTAGTATGTTCTACCACTACTGCCTATCAGTTGTATCACAGGGCATGAACCCGGAGAGGCTTGCTGGCCACGGTCACAGTAAGTCTCTCCAGATTCATGCCTTCAAATTTTGTGGTGTAGCAGCGATGTTCTACTATCAATTGCCGCCACTAACCTGTATTTTGCGCTCCCTCTCCAGATTCTTGTGGGAAACCTCCATGACGTTCGACCAACTGGGCCTGCGGCCCGAGCTGCTGAAAGCAATTTCTGCCCAAGGCTACAGTACGCCCACTGCCATTCAGTCTCAGGCCATTCCTGTGATATTGCAGGGCCGGGATGTGTTGGCCGGTGCCCAGACCGGCACCGGAAAAACCGCTGGCTTTACCTTGCCATTACTGCAATTGCTGAGCGACAAGGGCAAGCCTGTTAAAGCACCTCGGCCCCGCGCGCTGGTGTTGGCTCCCACCCGGGAGCTGGCCGCCCAGGTGGGTGAGAGTGTTGAAAATTACGGCGCTGAACTGCCGTTGCGCAGTCAGGTGATTTTTGGCGGGGTGAACATCAATCCACAGATTCAACGCCTGCGCCGGGGAGTGGATATTCTGGTGGCCACGCCGGGGCGCCTGCTGGATCACGCCGGGCAGAAAACGCTGGATTTGTCCGGGGTAGAAATTCTGGTATTGGACGAAGCAGATCGCATGCTGGATATGGGGTTTATTCACGATATTCGCCGGGTGCTGAAATTGCTGCCGGGCAAACGCCAGAACCTGCTGTTTTCCGCCACCTACTCCCGGGAAATCAAACAGCTGGCGGACGGCATTTTAAACAACCCCGCCGAGGTGGAAGTGGCGCGGCGCAATACGGCGGCGGAAACCGTCAGCCAACTGGTTTACCCGGTGGCGCAAAAGCAAAAGCGGGCGCTGTTGTCGCAGTTGATTGGCGAGGGCAACTGGTCGCAGGTATTGGTGTTTACCCGCACCAAACACGGTGCCAACCGCCTGGCCAAACAGCTGGAAAGCGATGGCATCAGCGCTGCGGCCATTCACGGTAACAAAAGCCAGAATGCCCGCACTGCGGCGCTGGCTGGTTTCAAGGCGGGTAAGGTGCGTACCTTGGTCGCCACGGATATTGCCGCCCGTGGCATTGATATCGACAAGCTGCCCCATGTGGTGAATTTTGAGTTGCCCAACGTGGCCGAGGACTATGTGCACCGCATTGGCCGCACGGGTCGCGCCGGTGCCGAAGGGCAGGCGATATCCCTGGTATCTGCGGATGAAAACAAGCTGCTAAAGGGGATTGAGCGGCTGTTGAAGCGCAATATTCCCAGTGAGATGTTGTCCGGTTATCGCCAGGAAACCCCCGAAGAATTGGCGGCCAAACCCGCGCCACAACCACGGGGACAGCGCCGCAACCGGGGCGGGGGGAAACAGTCCGGTGGTGATGGCCAAAATAAAAACCGACAGAGTCGCAACAGGTCCCGGCGCCGCTCCGGAAATTCCTGATGCAGTGGGCAAAAAAAAGCCCCACTGGGGAAGCGGGGCAAAAAATGTTCTATCAAGGGGGGTAGTCAAAACAGTAACAAGGGGTGTGTTGCTGTTTGATGGTTGCCATTATGGATAAGGTCAACGTAAAGTTGGGTGGTGGCTGCGTAAAGAAGGGTAAAAATGCCCGTAACTATTCAGCACGTTCTGAAAAACTTGAAGGCGTGAATCTGGGGTGGTTTGCTGTGACCGTGGCCAGCAGGGATGCTGGCCTCGAGCTTACATGGACGTACTTGCAGCGGGTCACAGCAAACCACCCCAGATTTACGTCTCGCGACAAAACCCCACAAATAGCGCCCGTATCATTGTCACTTCAAAAAGTGCTGAATAGCCACAAATGTCCTAAATAAGATGATCGATTTTCTTATGGGTTTTGGAAGCTGTGAATACGAAATACAAAACATTTGCCATTGGAGTACAATGTCCAAACATGCCATACACCCATGTTGTTAAGCTCTGACCAAAATTGAAATTATTATTTGACTCATGCCTGTCTTCTCCAAACTGACAAAATACAAGCGCCAAGCCAGCAGCTTTTTACTGCTTTGGCTATTGTTCAGTGGTCAGTTATTTTGCACTGCCCATGCAGGCTTTGGCAGTGATATTGATTTTGGGCAGTCTCAAGAGCAACAGGTAAAAGCCTGTTGTCATGGCAGCAAAGATCAATCGTCCGCTCCAGAGGCCAATGCAAGCTGTTGTGAAAACCCCGCCAGCTTTTGCTGTGGTGAGGGCAAGTTCACAGGCGCTGATGTACTAAGTGCGGACTTCTCCCATCCGGTATTGTATTTGGTGGCCAGCTTTGAAGATTGGCTGGATACGTACGATGCTTATTCCCCAACTGTCGTTTCCTCATGGGAAGAACTGATTGTCTTGCGGCGATCAGATCCACCCCTCTATCTGCAAGTCTGCAGTTTTATCGAATAACCAATCCTTGCCTTGAGTTCGCAAGCGCTTTGCTGCGCTTGCGTTGGTGGTTGGCGCGCAGCTGGCCAGTCAAGATGCAAGGAGAATAATCATGTTTACCCCTGTTCGTTCGGCGTTGGTTATCCTGGCGCTGAGTTTGTCGGCTCCGGGTTTTGCGGATCAGCCAGCAAATAATCAAAACCTGCCACTGGAAGTGGCAGAGCGGCTGGCTATTGCCAATGAGCCAGGTGTACTGTCGCTGGCGGCGAAAGCCGAGGCACTGGCCAGTGAAGCGACAGCAGTTCGGCAGTTGCCTGATCCGGAGCTGCAACTGTCAGCGGCTAACTTTCCCACAGACACTTTTAACCTCGATCAAGAGCCGATGACTCAGCTCAAGGTCGGTATCAGCCAGAAAATCCCCGCTTCTGGTGCGCTGAAAGCTCGCAGCCAGATTCGCCAGAAGCAATCGCAAGCAATGCAATGGCAGGCACAGGATCGTCAACTTCAAGTTTTGCGGCAAGTGAGGCGTGACTGGCTGGAACTCTATTACTGGCAGCAGGCCGGCGAGATTGTTACCGAGAGCAAAGTGGTTTTCGAACAGTTGTTGGCGGTGGTCAATTCTCTCTACGAGGTAGGCAAGAAACAGCAGCACGATCTGCTACGTGCTGAACTGGAGTTGAGCCGACTGGATGATCGCTTGATTGATATTACCGATCGTTGCAGTCGGCAAAAGGCCAATCTATCGCGCTGGATAGGCGATATGAGTCAATATGACGCTGCTCAAGCATTACCCCATTGGAGTTTGAGTGTAGGCAATCACCATGATCGATTGCTAACGCATCCCGCTATTCAATCACTGGATAAGCAGGTCGCTGCACGGCACCATGGCATTGAGCTGGCTGAGTCCGGTTACCGGCCAAACTGGGGAGTCAGTCTCAGCTACGGATATCGGCAGGAGGATTTTAACGGTCGTGAATTACCGGACTTTTTCTCCGCTGGCGTCACCGTTCAATTGCCACTATTTACTGGTAAACGCCAGGACCAAAGCTATCGTGCCAGCGTGCAGCAACATCAATCTTCACGCAGTGAACGCCAGGAAAAACTGGTTGCCATGCGCGCCGAGCTCGACAACCTGACGGTTGATGCCCGTCACCTGGAACAGCGCTTCCAACTCTACCAACAGACCATTCTGGTGCAGGCCAATCAGCAAGTCGACGCTGTACTCAAAGCGTATCGTTCTGACGCGGCAGACTTTGATGAAGTGATGAGAGCCGTGTTGTCCGAACTGTCGTTGCGTCTGGAATACCAGCGGTTACGCATAGATTATCTGCAGGGCGCTGCACACGTGAAATATTTGACTGAATACGATGAACTGGAGCGACTCAAGCCATGAAACGGTTACTACCCGCTTTGATTTCCCTGGTGGTTGGCCTGGGGGCTGGCTACTACTTGTTTCAACCACATGATGACAATGGCAATGGTACCCCAGAGGCAGATCACCAGCACGATCATGCCAGCCATTGGACATGCCCGATGCACCCCAAAATTGTGCGGGATGAACCGGGTAGCTGCCCGATTTGCGGTATGGATCTGGTTCTTAAAAAACAGTCCGCGCAAGCGGAGGATGATGCATCGACAATTACCATCTTTGCCGCAGTAGAAAACAACCTCGGTGTAAAAACCGAGCCGGCAGTGGAATCGCTGCTGTCACGGCGGATCGAGACCGTCGGCTATGTGCAGTTTAACGAAAGCAGTCTGCACCACATTCACTCCCGGGTGGAAGGCTGGATTGAAACCCTTAATGTAGAAAGTGTTGGAGACCCGATCAAAAAGGGCCAGGTGTTGTTTGAAATCTATGCCCCAGAGTTGGTCAATGCACAGGAGGAGTACATAACGGCACTGGCCAGCGGCAATAAAAAACTGCTTAGTGCGTCCCGCCTGCGGCTTGAGTTGCTGGGTGTTACTGAAAGCCAGATCGACAAATTGCGCAGCACTCGCAAAATCAGTCAACGGTTGGCGGTTCTCGCCCACAGAGACGGCTATGTCAGTGCCCTCAATGTGCGTCACGGCATGCATGTGAAACCGGCTACTGAAATCATGGCCACGGGTGATTTGAATACGGTGTGGGTGATTGGAGAAGTGTTTGAGCGCCAGGCGGCCTGGCTGAAAGAGAGCCAGCAGGTCACGATGCGAGCAGACAGTTATCCCGGCCATCAATGGATGGGGGAGGTGGAATATATTTATCCGGTGTTGAACGAAACATCGCGCACTGTGCAAGTGCGGGTGCGGTTCGATAATGCCGACGAGCTGCTTAAACCCAATATGTTTGCCAGCCTTACTATCCATGCTGACAGTGACAAACCGCTTCTGAATATCCCTCGCCAGGCGTTGATTCGCGGCGGCCATGTTGATCGAGTGGTGTTGTCCGAAGGCGAAGGTCGCTATCGCTCTGTGCCGGTGCTGGCGGGTATGGAATCCGGCGACCGGGTTGCCATTCTGGACGGCTTGACGGTTGACGACCAGGTAGTGACTTCGGCGCAGTTTATGATCGATTCGGAATCCAACCTCGATGCTGACCTGGACAGATTGCACGATGCCGCAGATGTTTCCGACAGTCGTGGCCTGTGGGTAACCGGTGGCGAGGTGTTACGACGCAATGGTTACGATGCAGTAATACGCCACAACGCTATCCCTGAATGGAAATGGCCAGCAATGACCATGACTTACGGCATTGGCCGCGATGTTGATGTCAGCCAGTTAATTCCAGGTGCCCAACTGGAATTTCGTTTGTACCGGAAACGCAAAGGCTTGTACCTGATTACCCGTGTTGAGGTTAAAAACCCGCAGGCAGGAGGTGATCGCGATGATTGAAGCCATTATCGACTGGTCGACTCGCAACCGATTCTATGTGGTGTTGCTGGCAGTATTGTTGTTGGGCTGGGGAATCTATTCGGTGCGAAATACGCCGATAGACGCCATACCCGACCTGTCTGATGTGCAGGTCATTATCAAAACTTCCTATCCCGGCCAGGCACCACAGGTGGTTGAGGATCAGGTTACCTATCCGCTGACCACAGCCATGCTGTCAGTACCCAAAGCCCAGGTGGTGCGTGGTTTTTCCTTTTTTGGCGATTCTTTTGTCTATGTGATTTTTGAAGACGATACCGATATGTATTGGGCACGCAGCCGGGTTTTGGAATATCTGAGTCAGGTATCCCCACAATTGCCGGAAGGTGCCAAACCGCAACTGGGGCCAGATGCCTCCGGGGTTGGCTGGGTATATCAATACGCATTGGTGGATCGCACCGGCCAACATGACCTGGCGGAACTGCGCACTTTGCAAGACTGGTTCCTGAAGTTCGAGCTACAGGCGGTGCCGGGCGTTTCGGAAATTGCCACCGTTGGAGGCATGGTCAAGCAGTACCAGGTGGAAGTGGACCCCAACAAGCTGCGTGCCTACCAGATACCGTTGGCTCATGTCAGCAACGCCATCAAACGCGCGAATAAAGAATCCGGTGCATCGGTGATCGAGATGGCGGAAGCGGAATACATGGTGCGCGCCTCTGGTTATATCGATTCGGTGCAGGATCTTGAGCAGGTGCCATTGCGCCTCAATGATGGCGGCACTCCTCTATTGCTGGGGGAAGTCGCCGACATTGTTGAAGGCCCGCAAATGCGCCGGGGTATCGGAGAGCTCAATGGCGAAGGCGAGGCGGTCAGCGGTATTGTGGTGATGCGCTACGGCGAAAATGCCCAACAGGTGATCGATGGTGTCAAGGCAAAACTGGAAGAACTGAAACAGGGGCTTCCAGCCGGTGTAGAGATTGTAGAAGTGTATGACCGTTCCAGCCTGATTCAAAGGGCGGTGGACAATCTCTGGCACAAACTCACTGAAGAATTTATTGTGGTGGCACTTGTCTGCGCCTTGTTTCTGTTCCATTTCCGCTCTTCCCTGGTGGTTGTGATCAGCCTGCCACTGGGAATACTGGGCGCTTTTATTGTCATGCATCAACAGGGCATCAACGCCAATATCATGTCTCTGGGCGGTATCGCCATCGCCATTGGCACCATGGTGGATGGCGCTATTGTAATGATTGAAAACCTCCATAAACATATCGAAAAAGAACCGCTGACAGACAACAACCGCTGGCGGATTGTTGCCCAATCCTGCAAGGAAGTGGGACCGCCGCTTTTCTTTTCACTGCTGATTATCACCGTCAGCTTTTTGCCGGTATTTACTCTGGAGGCGCAAGAGGGTCGGTTGTTCAGCCCGCTTGCTTACACCAAAACCTATTCCATGGCAGTGGCGGCTGGTTTGGCAATTACCCTGGTGCCGGTGCTGCTGGGTTACTTTGTCCGTGGTCGGATTATTCCAGAGCACAAAAACCCGGTTAATCGGGCATTAATTGCCGCTTACATGCCGGCGATTAAAGCGGTGTTGCGGTACCCGAAAACGGTAATGGCAATGGCGCTGGTGGCGATACTGTCAATTGCCTGGCCCTACAGCAAAGTGGGCAGTGAATTTATGCCTGCGCTGGATGAAGGTGACCTGATGTATATGCCCACCACCTATGCGGGCATTTCCATTGGTGAAGCGCGAGAGCTGTTGCAGCAAACCGATAAATTGATCCGCACCATTCCGGAAGTGGTCACGGTCTACGGAAAAATGGGCCGCGGCGAAACCGCCACCGATCCGGCACCGCTCACCATGATCGAAACCATTATTCAGCTCAAACCCAGAGATCAGTGGCGCAAAGGTATCACCACCGGCGACCTCAAGGCGGAGCTTGATCAGCTGGTGACATTTCCGGGGCTGACCAATGCTTGGGTGATGCCTATAAAAACTCGCATTGACATGTTGGCCACCGGTATTAAAACCCCGGTGGGTATCAAGGTGTCTGGCCCCAAACTCAGCGAAATTGAAAAGATCGGTAAGCGCCTGGAGACCGTGTTGGCAGGCGTGCCGGGCACCTCCTCGGTTTATTCCGAGCGTGTGGCAGGTGGGCGTTATGTCAACGTCGATATTGATCGCCTGCGGGCAGCCCGCTATGGCCTCAATGTGGAATATTTGCAAATGGTGGTTCGCACCGCTATCGGCGGGGTCAACGTCACTGAAACTGTAGAAGGGCTTGAGCGTTATCCGGTCAACTTGCGCTACCCCCAACGCTATCGGGATTCTGCCGAACAGTTAAAGCTGTTACCCATTGTCACTCCCGGTGGTGGGCAAGTGGCGCTTGCAGATGTAGCAGATGTTTATGTGGCCAACGGGCCGCCAGCCATCAAAAGCGAGAACGCCCGGATTAATGGCTGGACGCTGGTAGATATCAAAAACCGCGATCTGGGCAGCTATATTGATGAAGCCCAGCAAATTGTTCGAGAGCAGGTGGAACTGCCACCGGGGTACTCGGTTACCTGGTCTGGGCAATACGAATACATGATGCGCGCCGAACAGAAGCTACAAATAGTGGTGCCGTTGACCCTGGCAATTATTGTTCTGCTGCTGTACATGAGCTTCCGTCACCTGGGCGATGTGGCTCTGATTGTTGGCACGCTGCCATTTGCCCTGGTGGGCGGCATCTGGTTTATGTACTGGAACGATTACGACTTCTCGGTTGCCGTCGGGGTGGGTTTTATTGCCCTTGCTGGGCTGGCAGCGGAACTGGGTGTTTTGATGCAAGTGTATTTGAACCAGGCCTGGCAGCGGATCAGTGGCGAAGCCCAGAAACAAGGGCGCCAGCCCAACAGAGCTGACCTGCGCGAAGCCATTATCGAAGGTGCCTGCCTGCGGGTAAGGCCCAAAATGATGACGGTAGTATCCGTTGTTGTGGGTTTGATTCCCATCATGCTCAGTACAGGCAGCGGTTCGGAAGTTATGCAGCGCATTGCCGGGCCGATGGTTGGTGGCATGGTGTCGGCACTGGCGCTGGCATTGTTGGTGATTCCTGCTGTGTATTATGTGTGGAAAGGCTATGGCTTAAAAAGTGGTTAAAACGGCGGCCGGAATTCTTGCGGTAGCTGATAGTGGTGTAACTCACTATTTAATGGGCAGGTAAATAACAGCTGCACAGCGGTCAGTTGTAAATCCTGCCCTGGTTCCCCATCTCCATATAGTCGATCCCCCACCACCGGGTAGCCAATGCCAGCCAAATGGCGGCGAATCTGGTGCTTGCGGCCGGTTTCTATTTTTACTTCCAGCAAACAGCGATTGCTGACTGCATCGTATCCCAGCTGGCGCACATGGCTGATGGCGTGGCGGTCATCAATGGGTGCTGCGATGGTTTGTTGCTGTGCGGCAAACTGGCCACTGACAATGACCTGATAGCACTTGTCCAGCTGGCGCAGTTCAAACATCTTTGCCAGTGCCGCGGTCGCCTTGCGGCTGTGGCCAATCAGTATCAAACCGCTGGCGGCACGATCCAGGCGGTGAATGATGTGCGCCGGGCGCTGGTGTTGCAGTTGCTGTTCCACCAGACGATGGATGGTGCAGTGGTCGCTCCATTTGGACCCTTGACTCAGCACACCGCGAGGTTTGTGCCAAACGCTGTAGTCACCTTCATCGGCAATCAGCAGGGGCGCTGCTGGCTGTTGTTGAAGAACATGGCTGTCGTAGTAAAGGTGCAATTGCTGCCCGGGCTGCAGCACTTTGCTGTGCCGCCTCAGGCGTTTGGTGTGCTGGCCGCGAGTCAGCCATACGGCGCCTTTCTGCATCACCTGCTTGATGTGTTGTTTGGAGAGGTCACAGGCCCCTGTCAACAGCGATACCGGGTCGGTAGCCTCAGTAATCTCAAGGTGCAGTTCAAAACGGTCACTCATAGGTGAGATTATATCTTGCCCGTTAGGTAGAATGCCCCCTGCTTTTTACCCGGATGTGGCATGAACCAACTCAATCCCCAACAACACAAGGCCGTGCACTATATCGATGGCCCGCTGCTGGTGCTGGCGGGGGCGGGTTCTGGCAAAACCAGTGTGATAACCCGCAAAATTGCCTACCTGATTGAGCAGTGCGACTACAGCGCCCGCCATATTGCTGCGGTGACCTTTACCAACAAGGCGGCCCGGGAGATGAAAGAGCGGGTGAGCAAGTTGGTGCAGGGCAAGGCCAGCCATGGTTTGACTGTGTCTACCTTTCACAATCTGGGGCTCAATATTATCCGCCGGGAAATTCGCGCTCTGGGTTTTAAAAGCGGCTTTTCCATTCTCGATCAGGAAGACACCAAAGCCATTCTGAAAGATTTGATGCTGCGGGAATCGCAACTGGATGGCGACCATGTGGATTTGGTGCAGCACCAGATATCCGATTGGAAAAACAGCCTGCTGTGCCCACAGATGGCCATGTCCAAAGCCCAGAGCCCCGGCGAGCAAACCCTGGCCATGCTCTATCAGCGCTATACCCAGGCATTGCGGGCCTACAATTCTGTGGACTTCGATGACCTGATTTTGATTCCCGCGCAGTTGTTTCGCGACAATGCGGACATACTGCAAAAATGGCAGCGGCAAATTCGCTATCTGTTGGTGGACGAGTATCAGGACACCAATTTGGCTCAGTACCAACTGGTGCAACAGTTGGTGGGGGATCGCGGGGGCCTGACGGTGGTGGGGGACGACGACCAGTCTATCTACGCCTGGCGGGGTGCTCGCCCGGAAAATCTGGTGAAACTGGGGGAGGATTACCCGACTCTGAAATTGATCAAACTGGAGCAAAACTATCGCTCCACCGCGCGTATTCTGAAAGCTGCCAACTGCCTGATTGCCAACAATCCCCATGTGTACGAAAAGACCCTGTGGAGTGAGCTGGGTTTTGGTGAACCCATGCGTTTGATTCGCTGCGGCAATGAAGAAACCGAGTGCGAGCGGGTAGCCAATGAAATTCTCGCCCAGCGCGCCCATCGCACATGCCACTTCAAGGATTTTGCGGTGCTCTACCGGGGCAATTTCCAGTCCCGTATTCTGGAATTAAAGCTGCAGGCGGCGGGTATTCCCTATCATCTTAGCGGTGGCACTTCGTTTTTTGCCCGCACCGAAATCAAAGACATCATGGCTTACCTGCGACTGCTGGTGAACCCGGACGACGACAACGCCTTTTTGCGCATTATCAATACCCCGCGCCGCCAGATAGGTGCTTCCACGTTGGAAAAACTGGGGGAGTACGCCAACGAGCGCCACATCTCCATGCACGATGCCATTGACGAGCTGGGCCTCAAAGAGCGCCTGCCCGAGCAAAGCCTGGAACGGTTGCAGCGTTTTAAACACTGGCTGGACAGCGTGCAGCGCAACGCCGAGAGCAACGACCCGGTGGCGGCAGTGAAGGAAATGATCGACGATGTGGATTACGAGGGTTGGTTACACAACAACACCAGTAGCGCCAAAGTAGCGGAAAATCGTTACAAGAATGTTTTGTTTCTGGTTGAACAACTGGCCAATGCGGTTGAGCGTGAGCAAGACTCCGCCAACCCTCTGGAAAGCGCCATCAGAAAATTGATACTGCGGGATATGCTCGATCGTCAGGAGGAGGAAGACGCCGACGACAAGGTGCAACTGATGACCATGCACGCCTCGAAGGGTCTGGAATTTCCCCACGTGTTTGTGATTGGCATGGAGGAAGATTTACTGCCCCACCGCACCAGCATCGACGAAGACAATATCGAAGAAGAGCGTCGCCTGGCCTACGTAGCCATCACCCGCGCCCGGCAAACCCTTACCATGACCCTGGCGGGCAAGCGCAAGCAATACGGCGAGATACTCGAAACTACCCCCAGCCGCTTTCTGGATGAGCTGCCGCAGGTGGATATAGAAAGGGAGGGGTTTGGCGAGAATGACCCGCAACGTAATAAAGAGAAGGGTAAAAAATCCCTGGATGATTTGAAGGCGTTGTTTGGGTAGTTGGCGGGTATCGGATTTGGTCTGAACTAATACAACTCCAGCTGCCTCATCTGAAGCAATCCATTTACGCCGCAATTTCCTCCAATATTTTTGGGTTTTTTTTAGCCACTTTTATCAACGTAATTGCAGCGCTATCTGGCTGCTTCCGGCCCTGTTCCCAGTCTCTGATAGTACCAATGGGAACGCCTAGTAATCTGGAAAATTCGGGTTGAGATTTTTTCAGTGATTTGCGAACACTTATGACGAGCAGTTGTTCAGGTGTCCACTGCTTTGCCGGTTCTTTATTGTTGGCTTTTATCGCTTTGATTTCATCCAGTAAAGCTTGTCCTTCGGAACTCATGTTGTCAGTCATTAATCGACTCCTTAATCATTCTCAGTTCATTGGCGGGAATAGACTCGCGCTCATTTTTGCATACATCGTGAGCAGCCAGGTTTCCCGGCGGGCGCTGTTAAAATAAATAACCCTTACGCCGCCGCTCTTGCCTTTATTGCCAGTACTCCAACGAATTTTTCGCACGCCGCCAGAATCTTGAACCACAACACCTGCTTTGGGATTTTTGGCAATGTAGATAATAAATGCTTCGTAATCCTCGGTATTCCACAGCTTAGTGGCTTTATTAAACCGGCAACCTTATAGGTTGCGTTTAATAATGCGGCACAGGGATGTGCCGCCGCTGGCGTAGCCAGCGCGAGCTCAATAAAATCAAGCACTTCCGCGCAAGTGCGTCAGGTTTTATTGAGCTCGCAATAGAAAAGGCAGGACGCCTTTTCTATTGCCGGGTTAATAGTGTGGAAGATGTTTGTTTCAATAATTGTATTCATATTGAGTATACGGCCAAGCCGTACTTTGTCAATCCTTGAATTGTGGGCTTATTGTCGGTTTGTATCCAGCCGATACCCCACCGCCTCCGCCAAATGAGCATCACTCAGTTTCTCGGCTCCTTCCAAATCCGCGATGGTGCGCGCCACTTTTAAAATGCGGTGGTAGGCCCGTGCCGAGAGTTTCAGACGCTCGATGGCGCTGTCCAGCCATTCCCGCTGTTGCTGGTTGATGTGGCAGCAGTTTTGCAATTCCTTGTTGGTCAATTGTGCGTTGGCCTTGCCATTGCGTTGCACTTGGCGCTGTCTGGCCGCTATCACCCGCTTGCGAACCGCAGTGCTGCTTTCGCCACCGGGTTTAGCCTGGGTGAGCTGACCCTGTGGCAAGGCGCTGACTTGCACTTGCAGGTCGATGCGGTCCAGCAATGGGCCAGAAATTTTGCCTTTGTAGCGGCGGATTTGGTCCGGCGTGCACTGGCAGCGGTCATCCCCCAAGTGGCCGCAGGGGCAGGGATTCATGGCCGCCACAAGCTGAAACTGGCTCGGGAAAGCCACCTGGCTGTTGGCGCGGGATATGAGGATTTCACCCCGCTCAAGGGGTTCGCGCATCACTTCCAGGGCTTTGCGGGGGAATTCCGGCAGCTCGTCCAGAAACAGTACGCCATGGTGTGCCAGGGAAATTTCGCCGGGTCGCGGCTGACTGCCACCACCCACCAGGGCCACCGCCGACGCGGTGTGGTGGGGTGAGCGAAACGGCCGCTGGAAGAAGTTGTCGGCAATGCCCAGGCCTGCAACCGAGCGCACGGCGGCGGTTTGCAGGGCTTCCTGCTCGCCCATTGGCGGCAAGATACCGGGCAGGCGGCTGGCGAGCATGGTTTTGCCGGTGCCCGGAGGCCCGGAAAACAGCAAATTGTGTGAACCGGCGGCGGCAATTTCCAGCGCGCGCTTGGCTTGCTGTTGGCCAATCACTTCCGCCAGGTCAGAGCTGTTGTCAGGGCTTGTGTTGGCCAGTGTTGTGGGTGCTTGCGGCAGAGGTTGGTTGTTGTGCAGGTGGGCGCATACGGCCAGCAGGTGGTCGGCGGGCAGTACCTGGGTGCGGGAGCTGAGCGCCGCTTCGGGGGCGTTTTGTGCCGGCAGAACCAAGGGCCGCCCGGCGTTTCCGCAAGCGAGGCTGGCGGGCAGTACGCCGGTGACGGGGCGCAGGTCACCGGACAGTGACAGCTCCCCCAAAAATTCACAGTCGTTCAGGGCCTCCGCAGGCACCTGGCCAGAGGCGGCGAGAATACCCAGGGCGATGGCAAGGTCGAAGCGGCCTCCCTCTTTGGGCAAATCCGCAGGGGCCAGATTGATGGTGATGCGGCGGGCGGGGAATTCAAAATGGGCATTGAGTATGGCGCTGCGCACCCGGTCTTTACTTTCCCGCACGGCGGTTTCCGGCAGGCCGACGATGTTGAGGCTGGGCAGGCCGTTGGAGAGGTGAACTTCGACGGTAACCAGGGGTGCCTGAATGCCGGTGCGGGCGCGGGTGTGGACGGTGGCCAGTGACATGCTTCCTCCTTGAAGGCTGTAAGGTATTAGAACGTGGCAGATATGGGTCTGATTATGCTTGCTGTGACACGCCGTGAACCCATCCGTGGGGGCTCGACGCCAGCATCCATGCTGGCGACGGTCTCATCAAGCATAACCAGACCCATATCTTTAAATTCTCAGTTCAGTTGTGCTTCCAACTCCGCAACCAGCTTTTCCAGCTCCTCCAGCCGTTGCCGGGTGCGTTGCAAAACCGCTTGCTGGGCGTCGAATTCTTCCCGGCTGACCAGGTCCAGTTTTCCTATGGCGGAATTCATGGCGCTGCGCATGTGTTGTTGCAGTTCGTCGCCAAGGGCGCGGGCTCCGGGGCCGAGGTTATTGTTTAGCTGGCGGCTAAATTGCTCAAAAAGCTCGCTGGGTTGCATGGGAGTGCCTGTATTCAAAAAAGTCGAAGGCTGGCATTGTAACACTACTGCACCGCAGGTATGGTTGGTGCCTTATCAAAACGCACAAGGGGCAGGGTTGTGAAACTGATTACCGCGATTATCAAGCCGTTCAAATTGGACGATGTACGGGAATCACTGGGGGAAATCGGGGTGCAGGGCATCACGGTCACGGAAGTGAAGGGCTTTGGCCGCCAGAAGGGGCATACGGAGTTGTATCGCGGTGCCGAGTATGTGGTGGATTTTTTGCCCAAAGTGAAACTGGAAATTGCGGTGGATACGGATATGGTGGACCAAGTGGTGGAGGCTATCAGCAAAGCCTCCGCCACCGGCAAGATTGGCGATGGCAAAATCTTTATTTCGTCACTGGATGAAGTGATTCGCATCCGTACCGGGGAAACCGGTAAAGAGGCGATTTAAAGGCAGCCTCGGGCTTCGGGCAAATCCAGCAAAATTGTCATTCTGTGCGCAGCGAAGAATCTCTGCGCTCTGCCGAAGTTTGGGATTCTTCGCTACGCTCAGAATGACAGTGCCCGCAAGCGATTATTTCTGATCGCTCACCCACTCTTTAACCTGTTGCTCCAGAACTGGTAGCGGCAATGGGCCGTTGCCCAGTATCAGATCGTGGAAGCTGCGGATGTCGAATCTGTCTCCCAGCGCTGCCTTGGCGTTTTCCCGCAGTTCAAGAATTTTCAGCATGCCCACTTTGTAAGAGGTAGCTTGTCCGGGCATCACCATGTAACGCTCAATTTCCTTGACCACTTCTTCTTTCGGGTTGGGACTGTTATTCAGAAACCACTCTATGGCTTGTTCGCGGGTCCATTGTTTACTGTGCATACCGGTATCCACCACCAGGCGTATGGCGCGCATCAGTTCCAGGGTCAGGCGGCCAAAGTCTGAGTACGGGTCCTGGTAAAAACCCATTTCCTTGGCCAGCAGTTCGGTGTAAAGAGCCCAGCCTTCCCCATAAGCGGTTATCCAGCTGTATTTGCGAAAGTTGGGAATATCCGACAGTTCTTGAGCAATGGCGATTTGCATATGGTGCCCCGGCACCGCTTCGTGAAAGGCGGTGGCGTCGATCTGGTAGTTGGGCATGGCGCTCATGTCGTAGAGGTTGGTGTAGTAAATGCCAGGGCGTGAGCCATCCAGAGCGGGGGGTTCATAGAAGGCGATGCCGGCACTGGCTTCGCGGTACGGTTCTACGGCTTTTACCACCAGGTCAGCTTTGGGGAGAATGCCAAACTGTTCCGGCAGGCGTTGTTTCATGGTGGCGATGACGTCTTCACTGCGTTTGAGAAATTCCGCCCGGCCCACTTCTGTGTTGGGGTAGAAGAACCGCGGGTCGGTGCGGAAAAAATTGAAAAAGGCCTGCAAATCACCCTTAAACCCTACCTGTTGGCGAATCTTGTCCATGTCTTCGTGAATGCGTTTGACTTCAGCCAACCCCAGCTGGTGGATTTCGTCGGCGCTCATATCTGTGGTGGTATGCAGTTTCAGCAGGTGTTGGTAGTAGGCGTCGCCGTTGGGCAGTTTCCAGGCGCCGGCGCGCTCGTCGGCGCTGCGTTGCATGGCGCTGACAAAAGCGATCAGTTTTGAATAGGCGCGAAAGGTGACGTTTTCCAGCGTAGTCGTGGCGCGTTCAATCAGTCGCTGTTTGCTGGCAGTGTCGATGTCCAGAGCGTTTACCTTGGTGCGAAAATCTGCCAGTAGCGGGCTGTCCGGGCCATCGTCAAAGGGCGCGCCGGTAATCACATTCAGGCTGGCATCCACCACCTGTTGCAGTACAAAAGTCGGTGGCATTACCCCTTTGGCCTGCCGGGTTCGCAACTGCTGAACCATCTGGTCAAACAGGGTTTGGGTGCGCCCCAGGCGGGAAATGTAGGCTTCAGCGTCTTCTTCACTGGCAATGTTGTGCTGATTGATCAGTACGCCGGCCACCTGGGTGTGAATGCCGAACATCTGCGTCAGCGGGTAGTCGTGGTGCCGCCAGCGGAAACTGTCAATACTCTGTTGCAGCTCCGCCTTTGCCAATTGCAGGCTGAGTCTGGTTTGTTTGTTGAGATTGCTGCCATCAATCCGATTGAGCTCGTTAAGATGCTGCAAACGCAGTGCCTGTTGGCGTTCTTCGCCTTTGCCGGAAATGTCGTCCCATTCGTGGTAGCGCTCGCGCTTGCCCTGGCCGGTGAGGGCGATCGGGCTTAATTGCAGGCGCTTGTTGTACTGTTTGTCCAACAGCTGGTTGACGTTGTCGGAGGCGAGCTCCGGGTTGTTGGCAGCGGGGTCGCTACAGGCGGTAATCAATAGAGCAGAACAGCAGAGCAGAGCAGCGGGCAGCAGTTTCATGGAAGATTCCTTGGGACATTCCTTGCGTAAAAATAAGGCGCCAAGAATAGCAGAATTTGCCGCTGTGATGGTCATGCCGTTAAAGTAGCTAACCCTTTATTGATAGGCCTCAAATATCCATGACTCGTTTCGAAACCCTGTACCGTGCTGCCGTTAAAAAACTCGGGGATGAGCAGCAGTTGCTGGATTCCCTGCCGCCAGTGCTTGCGGAGCAACAGCTGCGCGAGATCAGCGACGACCGCTATCTGTCGATGATGACTCGCTGCGTATTCCGAGCCGGTTTTGTGTGGCGGGTGATCAACAACAAGTGGCCGGGCTTCGAGGCCGCTTTCGATGCTTTTAACCCTTTGGTTATCGCCCACTATTCCGACGAAAAACTGGAACAGCTGGCCAAGGATGAACGCATTGTGCGTAATTTTCAGAAAATCAAAACCGTGCGCGACAACGCTGTGTTTGTATTGGATTTGCAACGCCAGTGCGGTGGGGTTGGCAACTGGCTGGCGGACTGGCCCGGGGAGGAGGTGGTCGGTCTGTGGTTGGAACTGAAAAAACGCGGCTCACGGCTGGGCGGCAACAGCGGCCCCGGTTTTTTGCGCAATATGGGCAAGGACACCTTTATGCTCACCGGCGATGTGTCAGCGGCGCTGGTGAACCACGGTTTGATCGACCGCTTCAGCGCGGCGTCAAAACGCGATTTGTACCGGGTTCAGGCTGTGTTCAACGACTTGCGACAGCAGTCCGGTCTGCCGCTGGCGCACATCAGCAAGATATTGGCGTTTACTGTGTGATAAATAGCGTAGGGTGGATTAGCGAAGCGTAATCCACCAAGTAGTTATGGCCCGGTGGATTACGCTTCGCTAATCCACCCTGCGAAAAAATTACATAGGTTGTGCAATAGATGCTGCCAACTGTTGTCCTATATCCGGACATTGAACATGGAGCGCATTATGAGTACTAAAAGACGACTGTTGCTGGTAGCGGTATTGGGGCTTGTGGCTTTTTGCGGCCAGGCAATCAGCGAGGAAGATTCGCTGCCAAGCATGAGTCAGCAGCAGTTAAATGACCTGATTGAACACTACGGCGAAGACGTAAAGCGCAGCGGCAATGCCGCCGAGTTTGTGTATGAAGAAGTGGATATGCTGATGGTCAGCGATGCCAATGCGGATCGTATGCGTATTGTCAGCCCCATTGCTCATATCACCAATGTGGAGCCGCAAATGGTGGTGCAGGCCCTGGCTGCCAATTTTCATTCCGTGCTGGATGCCCGTTACGCGCTGGGGGAAGATGGCACCATTTACGCTGCCTATATCCACCCCTTGTCGCCACTGACCGAACAACAGCTACTGTCAGCTCTGCGCCAGGTGGCCTCCGCCCATGAAACCTTTGGCACCACCTTTACCAGTGGGGAGTTGGTGTTTCCGGGGCGACAACCGCAACAGGCACCGCCTGCGGATTCGATATAGAAGCGTTTCGGGTTGCGGGTTTCGAGTTACGGGCAGGCCGCAACCCGAAACCGATTTAATACCACACCGATAAAAACAGCCGGATAACATCTGCATCGAAGCTGTAGAGGGGTTCGGCGCCCACGGCGAAAGCGCCGGGGTTGGTGTTGTGTACGGTAACATCGCGGAAATTGTCGTAATCAAAGGCGATGCGATCCCAGAACAGGTTAATGGTACTTTTTTCGGCAATGCCCCACAGCTTGTTTGGAATTTCGTAACTGACGCCAATACCGATGGTATTGGATGTGAAAGTGCTCAGCTCCTTGTCTCGTGCCAGAAAGTTCTGTGCACCCTGGAAGGCAAAAATATCGTTGTAAAAATCCGCGTCATCCTGTTTGTAATGGCGCAATTTGGCCTCAAAGGTAAAGCCGTGTTTCCAGGGGTGTGTGTAGCCAAATTCTATGGAGTCTGCCTCTATCCCCCAGCTGTCGGCAAAGCGGCGGTATTCGCCTTTTAACGAGGCGTGCCAGGGCAGATAATAGAGCCCGCGCAAGGCAACTGCATCGCTGTTGCGGGTACCCGGGTATTCTTCCAGTGCGTAGCTAAAGCCCAGCGCTTCACTGGCGTCCAGAAAGCGGTATTGCCGGTAAGGATTGTTCAAAAAGCCCTCGTCGGTGATGCTTTCCACTCCCAGGCTGGCTACCAGTTTTGGGGTAATAATTTGCGTCAGCGTCAGGCTGAATTGCTGCCTGTCCACTTCTTCTTCAAATACATCATCATCCCGGCGGCGCACGGTATCGCTGCCCACGGAATAACCCAGTGCCAGGGTGGTGAGGTCGCCAAAAAAGTCCTGACTGATGGAAAAGCCCACGGTTTGCGCATCGTAGTCATTTTCGCTGCTGGATGTGACATTCAGGCTCATGGTGGTTTTGTTGTGCAGGTAGTCGATGCCGCCGCTGAATTCGGTGCGTTCTTCTTCGTAGGGGCTGGCGGTGGCAATCACGTCGATGGAGGCGCTGCTGACAAAGTCGGCGTAGTAATTGGCGCGCACCGATACCTTGTCGGCAAACTTTTTGCGCACCAGTACCGATGGCCCATCAATAGTGGCGCCGCCGCCTTTATAGCCGTGGTAGAGAATATCGAGCCGGTCTTCTGGCAGCGTAGCGGAGGTGGCATTGAGCGAGAACAGTGCGAGTATGAAGCTGCAGAGTGTTATTCGAGTGGTCGCACGTCGCACGTCTGACGTCGCACGCTTTGGTGCGGCACCCTGTAGGCCGCCCTTCAGGGCGATAACCAACTCGCCAAGTTCCACCCATTTTGTCAGGTTAAAGCCTGAACTACATAGAATGGTGGTTTTAGCGTGCGACGTGCGACGTGCGACTTCCGACGTTCTAATTACACCCACAACCACCTCCCGAACCGCCCTCTGCACCGCGGGCGCCTTCGCGGGACTGGAATACGTGGTGCAGGTAGCCGCTGGCTACCGGGTCGCGGTCAAATTGCATGATGTCGGACGCCAGGTAGTGACGCTCGTAGGGTTTTACCCAGGGCTCGATGCTGCTGCAGCCGGCCAATGTAAAGCTCAATATAAAGAGGGTGGCCAGGGTAATTGCTGTGCGCTTCAGGTTTGTCATAACACCTCCTTTACTCGCGAATCAGTTGTTTGATTTGCTTGCGGTATTCGTTTTCGTAGCCGGGCTTGAAGCCTTTGTGAAGGTGACGGATATTGCCGTCACGGTCGATCATTACTGTGGTGGGCATGGCACTGACATCGTAGGCTTTGCTGACGCTGCTTTCGGTGTCGAACAGCACCGGGAAGCTCACTGGAATATCCCGCAATACACGTTTGGCGTCTTCCGGGTCGCGTTCCACGTTGACGCCGAGAATGGTAAAGCCGGCGCGGGAGTAGCGTTTGTATAAATCATCCAGCAGCGGCATTTCCTGCTTGCAGGGGCCACACCAGGAGGCCCAGAAATTCAGCATCACCACGCTGCCCCGTTGTTCTGCCAGACGCAGGTTGTCGCCGCTATTGCTTTTCAGGGTAAAGTCCGGCGCTTTGTCGGCGGCATTGGCGGTGGTGCCAATAATGGCAAAGCCGAGAATGGCGGCAACAAAAATTTTGGCTAAATTGTCCATTATTTTTCTCCTTTTTTGTCATTCCCGCGTAGGCGGGAATCCAGGTTTTCAGGAATGTGGGCCCCCGCCTGCGGGGGGACGACAGCTATTAAAAAAATGCCGTCAGGCCCAGGGTGAATTCCAGATTGTTAAGGGTTTTGTCTTCTCCCAACAAATCGCTGTTAAACACGTGGTCGCGCACGTCCATATGGATGCTGAACCAGTCGGTGGCGTAAAAGCGGTAGCCCACCCCCAGGTTGTAGGTAAAGTGGCTGCTGTCGGCAAAGTCGGTATTGCCCACCCCGGCAACCAGATACAGGTTGGTGTTAAAAGCGCGGCCTTTGCCAAAAAACACTTCGCCGGGGAACAGGTTGTAGCCCACGGACAGGTTGTAATAGGTGAGGTTGCGCTCGCCGTCCGGCAGTATTTGCACGTTGCCGCTGAGGTCTTCAAAACTGGTGGTGCCCAGCTCGGTGGTGCCCAGGGTGGCTTCCAGGAAAAAGTCTTCGGTGGCGTGGTAGGCGGCGCGAATGCCGTACACCGGGTTGGTGCCAAAATCTTCCACGTTCATAAAACCGGCAAAGCCGCCGATTTCGAAGTTTTCGCTGTCGATGTCCGCTTCCTTGATGGTGCGTCGCTCCAGGTCTGGCAATACAATCTGGTCGAGGCCGCGGTTATCGTTTTGCTCCTCGGCGTCTGCAGATATGGGCAGCAGTGCCAGACAGAAAAACGCTGCGGCTGTTTTTAATAAAAGATACTGATTCCGAGTGTCCATTCTTTTACCTCCTCGTTTTGGTCGCGGCTGGTAAGTATGACGTGGTTGCGATATTCCGCTCGCAATACCATGTTGCGGGTGATGTAAGCGCGGGCGCCAATGCCCACATTAAGTGTACTGTCGATGCGATCTTGCACCTGTACCAGGGTGGCGTTGGGCTGGGTGCGAATCACCCCGGCACCGATGCTGAAGTAAGGCGATACCCGCCATTGCGGGAACGGCTGGTTTTGAATATTTATGCTGGCCAGGGTGTTGTCGGAAAAGCTGCCAATGGCGTGAGTCAGGCGTACCTCTGTAGTGAGGTTTTCTGTCAGGCGATAACCCAGGTGGCCATTAATGGAGGATGCACCTTCAAAATCGCCAGCGGCAATACCTATTTCCCAACGGCTGTTTTTAAAGTCTTCAAACCCGGCGTGTTGCAGGCCCAATAACTCGCCACTGGGGGACAGGGTGCGCCCCATCTGGCTGCGGTGTACCCAGCCCACGCGCTCGCGGCCTTCAATGTCCTGGTGAATGCGCACCTTGAACCAGTCGGTGCGGCTTTTCAGAATTTCCACCGTTTCGCCTTTTTCCACCACATGAAAAACCGGGTAACCACGGCCGGGGCCGGAGTGCATTTCCAGGTAGGGGTCGGCGACGGTGGCGATGAGTTGTTCGTCGGCGGTTGCGGTACTTGGCAAGATGGTGAGCAAGCAGATGATTAGCAGTACTTGGAGGAAGGTCGCACGTCGCACGTCTGACGTCGCACGCTTTTGTGTGGTGCTTTCAGCGTGCGACGTGCGACGTGCGACGTGCGGCGTAATAAGGTGCAGCCGGAAAGGTGCCCAACACAAACGCGAGGAGGAGGGGGACTCTGCATTTGTGACTACGGGCACCAAACCAGCTGCGGGGGAGACCGGTCGGGTAACAAAGCCTTGTACGGCGCGCCAGATTTTTTTGGCGATTATTATTGTCATATTTTTCTTATTCTAGTTTTGTGGCACATCAAAGGGATTGTTGTAGTACTGCCCACCAATATCGATCCATTCCGATAATAACTTGAGCTCGGCGGCGTCCAGGTAACCTTGGTGACTGCCACCGGGAGCGAAGCGCGAGAAGAATCTTGGGCTCGCCAGAGCGCCGTTTACCGACATGCTGGCGGCTACGTTTACGGTTACTAAAATGGGAATCGGGTTGTCGTTGGCGTCCAGTATCTGATTGCCGTCCGCATCCAGTAAAAACAGCAAATTGCCGTTGGCGTCTCTGGCTTGCACCATCCGGTCGACGACGGTGTTGGTGTCCGGGTCGAGGAATTGTTCGTTGTCCGGGAACAGCAGCTCGCGATAGGAGGTGAGGTGGTCCGGTTCATCGGTGGAGGGCGTGCCCGCCAGGTTGAGCTGTCCCAGCGGTTCCATGGGCATGTTGTTGTCATCGACAACGTTGTGACAGCTGGTGCAGGTGTTGTCCTGCAACAGGGTGATGCCATCGCTATCAAAAATCTGCCGGTCGCGCTCCCACAGGGGTTGCAGGTGCACCGGGTAGTTCACCACGATGCGGCAATTACTTGTCCAGTTGGTCTGGCAGGCCAGGGAGGTGGGGTGGGGGGTAGACAGGTCGGCGTACTGATACTGAATATCCGGGTCGGGGGTGCTGATAACCGGGTCGCTCCAGACATCGCTGAAAATCAGGTCCACGGTCAGTTCGCTAATGCCATTAATACGCCCCAGAGTTTCCGCCATGGATTCACCCGCATCCGGAAATAACGTGGGGTTGGTGTTGGGGAAGGCCACGCCGGTGACCATGGCGCCGTTGTTAATACTGGGGGATTCGCCATTGGGACGACCGTGGGGTAACTCGCTGGCGGCGGTGTGACAGCCATTGCAGTCCCGCTGTTCGCCGGGGCGCAGTTGCAGCCAATTGTTGTGGCGGCCACCGATGGGCAGGTTGCTGATGCGGCGGCCGTTGGCGTCCAACACCGACACCATAAAGGGGATGTTGGCGGGGATTTTTACTTGCACCGAGCCGTCTGGCTGAATCGGTGTGTAGCCGATGACTTCGCGCATCAACTGGTTTTGGCTGCGGCCAAAGGCGGTGTTGTCAAAATCCAGTACGTCTTCGTCCGGCATGGATACCGCTTTTACCACCCGCAAAAAGCGTGCGTCGCGAGCGGCAAAGTCCGCCTGTAACGGGTCGGCGGTAGCGGTAATGCCATTGGCAGTGGTGTCGGTACCATCCAGGTCATAGACGCTGCGAATGTGCAGCACACCCACATTTTCGCTGAGCAGGTCGTTGTCCAGGCTGACACCGGGTACGCCGTCTTCAATGTTGACGGGCAGGTTGCGGGGCTGCATGGCCACCACTTCCGTGTACATCACATCTTCCTGGCCGTTGATAATGGGCTGCTGCGATTGATCCGCCAGGTTGTAACTCCAAATGCCGTACAGTGGCGGCGCTTCCTGTACGTTGGCCAGTGCCAGATTTGCGTCTGTGCAGGGAAGAATGGTGGTGCCGTCCGCCGGGTCCAGCAAGCGGCACTGGGCCCAGCTCACCAGCAGCCGGTCGCTGCCATCGTGCAGCGGAAACACCGAACTGAAGTGGCCGTGAGGGGAGGGGGTGCCATCGGTATTTACTGTCGCAAAAGCCACTGATTGATGGCCGTCACCGCTGTTGGGGGCGCTGGGATTGGACAGCTCCGACTGGTCAATTTCGGTAAACCCGGCGGTGTTCACCGCCACCATATCGCCACCCAAACGGTCGCTTTGGGTGGGCCGCAGGGATACCAGTATCCGGTTGTCCGGAAGCTCACGGGGGTGTAAAAAGCGGCCTTCGCCGTTGTTGGTACCGGTGTCCTGGCTGTGGTAGCCGTAGATAAAGTCCAGCTGGCGGCCATCCGGGTTTATCTGATAGAGGCTGATGCTGTTGTTGCCCGCGGCGTTGTCCCAGCGGCTGAACATCACTTCGCCAGTGCTCAGCACCGTAGGGTCCAGGTCGTGACTCTGGTTGTAGGTAATCTGGCGGATATTGCTGCCGTCGTCTTCCATTACATGAAGCACAAAGGCTTCGGTGTCGCGGTCTTCGGTAAGGCCGGAAAACTGGGGCTTGCCTTCGTCCAGCAGAATGGAGCGGGCCTGCCGCTGGCGGGTGGAGGAGAACACAATGCGGCCATCTGCCAGATAGTGAGGGGCAATATCCTGGCCGGCGCGGGCGTTGGTGTCGGAGGTGATAATACGTCGCAGAACATCGTTGACCCGGTCGTACTCCCAAATGTTCCAGGTGGGTTGTTCGTCGTCATCGGCGTTGGGAATTTCCGGTGCGCGCATGGAGAACAACAGTTTTTCGCCATCAAAGGAAGGTTCCAGATCCTTGACGTCATAGAGTTCGCCATCGGCAAACACGTTGGCGGTGATTACGGTATCCGCCGCGCTGGGGGAGGCGCGGTCGCGCATCACCAGTTCGGCACCGGGGCGGAAGGCCGCCGGTTCAAGAATGTTGTCCGCCACACGGTCGCCGTTATCATCCACTGGCAGAGGGCGCTGCACAAAGAAAATGGGAATGTCTACTACCACCGGGTCGGGACTCTGGCCGCTGCCAATGCCGCCGCCGGAACCGCCTTCACCACCACCGCCACCACAAGCGGCCAGTAATAAAATACTGGCTGCTGCGCAACCTTTTTTACCTGCCTTGAGCAAGCAGGTGTTGAGCAGGGAGTGGCTTGTCACGTCGATCGGCTCCTCGATGGGGTACAGCGGTTTTTATGCTTTTGGGGCACTTCTAAAAATGCACTATTTCCGCGATAGCGGCGTTGGCGTCGTACTCGAGTCCTCATGTATGCCTTATACACTGCGGGTCTGCGTGCGCCGCCGCCTTGCTCTCACGAAAATATCACTATTTTTAGAAGCGCCCTTTTGTTTTATATTTTTTGTGTGCGGCTATTTTTCGTCGCCACTGGTATTAATGCCGTGCGCTCTGTCACGGTTTAATGGTTGCTGATGGGGATAAACGGAGGATGTTTGGAGTTTTATGCAGAACTGAGAAGGGTGTCTCAAGTCGAGGGGTAATTCTGCGCTGTTCCCAATAGTGTGCAGACATAGTATGCCAAGCAACAAAAACGAATAATCCAAATTCACCCAGCCGACGATAAAAACACAAGGCAAGGCATATGAATAAAAAGCCATTCCTCACCGTCAGTCTGCTCAGCTTTTCCCTTAGTTTGGCCTTTGCGTGCGCGACGGCCCATGCCGGGCCCAGGGAGCAGGCCAAACGCATCCACGACCGTATAGCTGGAGTGCCGCCATCTGAACTGGTGCTCGGTAATATGGCAGCACTGCTGGCGGATGCCGACCCCACAAACGACATTGACGCCGCGCTGATGGCCACGGATAACCCGGAATTTTATCGGGTGTCCCTGAAGAACTTCGCCGCCAGCTGGACCAACCGCGACCAGAGCCAGTTTGTCGACCTTAATGATTACACTGCTACCGTAATCGGTCTGGTGCGAGACGAGCTGGATTTTCGCCAGGTACTGTACGGCGACATTATTTATATTGGCGATCCCAATCTGGGATTGCCCGCTTACGCTGCTGGCAATAACAACCACTATGAGGCGCTGGAAAATCAGGGTATCGACCTGCAGGCCGACCTGGTGCAACGCACCCAGTCTTCCGTAACCGGTTTGCCCAGCGACGCTACTGCCGGAGTAATGACCACTCGCGCCGGTGCCCAGGCGTTCTTTATTGCCGGCACCAACCGGGCCATGTTGCGCTTTACCCTGCTCAATCATCTGGGTCGCGACCTGGAGCAGTTGCAGGACAGCAGCCGCTCGCCAGACCGCATTCGCCAGGATGTGTCCCGCAGTCCCGGTGGCGACAGCCGTATTTTTCTCAATAACTGTGTCAGCTGCCACAGCGGTATGGACCCATTGGCCCAGGCATTTGCCTACTACAACTTCAGTTATGACGCAGATAACGACCCCACCGGCAGAAACGGCCAGATGGTGTACAACGACCTGGGTGCTACCGACCCGGATACCGGTACACGGGTGGTGGCCAAATACCACATCAACAGCAACAACTTCCCCTTTGGTTACATTACCCCGGATGATGGCTGGGACAACTATTGGCGCACAGGCGTAAACAGCCTGCTGGGGTGGGACAGTACCCTCAGCGGCACCGGCAACGGCGCCAAATCATTAGGCATGGAACTGGCCCACAGCCGCGCCTTTGCGGAATACCAGGTCACCAAAGTGTTCCGCGCGGTGTGCCTGCGAGAGCCCGGCGACAGCACTGATCGCAGCCAGGTAACCACCATCACCAATTCATTTATCGCCAACGGCCACAACCTCAAAAGGGTGTGGGCGGAAGCGGCGTTGTATTGCAAGGGGGAATAAGACGTGATTTTTAAAAGACTTGGACGCACGTCGCACGTCGCACGTCGGACGCTAAAAGCGAATCGTGCCACGCAACCGTTACTCGCTATCCTGAAAATGCGTACCTCCGTACTGGCGGGTTATCTGAAAAAGTTACGCGGGCCGCTTGGTTTTGGCGTGCGACGTGCGACGTCAGACGTGCGACCCACGAATAGAACACTAAAACTGATCGCACTGCCAACCATCTTACTCACCCTTGCTGCTTGTAGTGGAGGCAGCGGTTCCCCTGTTACCCAACTGCCCAACCCCAATCCTGGTGGTGGTGGCAATACCGGTAACGTGGTGTACAACGGTCCGGCGCCACAAACGGAGGATGTACAGAGCTTCCGCATTCACGTATGGGACAACCTGGTGGCGGACAATCGCTGCGGCCAGTGCCACGGCGATGACCTGCAATCCCCGGCCTTTGTGCGTACCGACGACATCAACGTTGCTTACAATGCGGTCAACGGCGTGGTGGATCTGAATAACCCCGCCAGCTCGGTTCTGGTGACGCAAGTGGCCGGTGGTCACAACTGCTGGCTGGCCAGTGATCAGGCCTGTGCAGACATCATCCAGGGCTATATCACCGACTGGGCCAACGACAGTATTGGTGGCAGCGGCACAGTGATTTCCCTCACCGCCCCCACTATTCGAGACGTAGGTACCAGTAAAACCTTCCCCGCAGACAGCGGCGCTTTTGGCAGCACCGTGTACCCGCTGCTCACCCAATATTGCTCTAACTGCCACAGTGACGATGCTGGTACGCCGCAGCAACCGTACTTTGCGGCGGCGGATGTAGACGTAGCCTACGCCGCAGTACAAAGCCGAATTGACCTGGACGACCCGGCCCGCTCCCGCCTGGTGGTGCGCCTGCGAAATGAATTCCACAACTGCTGGGACGATTGTTCAAACAACGCCACGGAGATGGAGAACGCCATCACCAATTTTGCCGATGGCATACCGCTGACCACGGTCGACCCGGATTTGGTAATCAGTAAAGCCCTGACGTTGTTCGACGGGGTACTGGCCAATACCGGTGGCCGTCACGAAAGCAACGCCATTGCCAAGTACGAATTCAAAACCGGCAGTGGCTTTACCGCCTTCGATACCAGTGGTGTCGACCCGGCCATGGACCTGACCATCAGCGGTAACGTGGAGTGGGTCGGTGGTTTTGGCATTCGCATTAACGACGGCAAGGCCCAGGCAACCACCGGTTCCAGTGCCAAACTGCACAACCTGATTGCGGGTGCTTCCGGCACCGGCGAATACAGCATCGAAGCCTGGGTTGCTCCGGGTAATGTGACTCAGGATGGCCCGGCGGGCATTGTCAGCTACTCCGGTGGCAACAATATTCGCAACTTTACTCTGGGCCAGACCCTGTACAACTACAACTTCCTTAACCGCAGCAGCACCACCGATGCCAATGGCGAGCCGGCCCTGTCCACCGCCGATGCGGACGAGCGCCTGCAAGCCACCCTGCAACATGTGGTGGTGAACTACGACCCGGTGAATGGTCGCCGCATATATGTGAATGGCGAATACACCGGCGATGCCGACAGCGTTGGCGGTGGCAACCTTACCGACTGGGACGATACGTTTGCCTTTGTACTGGGTAACGAGGTGTCTAACCAAAGACTGTGGCAGGGTGTGTTCCGCCTGGTGGCCGTTCACAATCGCGTGTTGACGGATGAGCAAATTCAGGACAACTTCGACGCCGGTGTGGGTGCCAGATACCTGCTGCTGTTCAGCGTCAGTGACCTGGTGTCTGTGCCCGATGCTTACATCGTGGTGGAAGTGAGCCAGTTCGACAGCTACAGCTACCTGTTTAATGCGCCTTACTTTATCAGCCTGGACAGCAGCGCCACGCCGGACAATATTCCGGTACAGGGCATGCGCATTGGCATTAACGGGCGCGAGGCAGCGGTAGGGCAGGCTTATCAGAATATGGATGTTACCCTGAACTCCAACGATTACAGCGCCAGCGGTCAGGTGATGTCCGATCGCGGCACCATTATCGCTTTGGAAAAAGGCCCGGAATCCGACGAGTTCTTCCTTACCTTTGAGCGCATTGGCAGTAACGAAAATGTGGTGCTGGAACCGGTACCGCCCACCCCGGCGACACCGGCAGACCTGGCTGCACAATCGGACATTGGCCTGCGCACCTTCGACGAAATTAACGCAACCATGGCGGCTGCCACCGGTGTTAGCGCCACCCAAACGGATGTGCAAAACACCTTTAATACGGTGCGCCAGCAGTTGCCGACAGTGGAAAGCATCAACGGCTTCTTGTCCGCTCATCAGATGGGAGTTACCCAGCTGGCCATTGAATACTGCAACGCACTGGTGGAAGACACCGGCTTGCGCGGCAGCTATTTCACTGGTGTGAACTTTGGCGAGGCGGCAGCCACCGCTTTCGATACCCAGGGCGAACGGGACCTGGTTATTACCCCGCTGCTGAACAATATCGTCGGCACTAATTTGGCTACTCAGCCCGCCGATGCCCCTATGCGCAGCGAACTCAACAGCCTGATTGCTACCATGACAGCAAACCCGGCTACCGGTACCGACACTGTGGTGAAGGCCACCTGTGCGGCGGTACTGGCCAGTGCCACCATGCTGATTCAATAAACAAGAGTGGAACGGAAACATGATTATTAAAAAACAAAGCCCGCGTCCTCTGGGACTGAACGAGCCCCTGTATCACGCCGACCACTCTCGGCCTGTCACTCGCCGGGATTTTCTCGCCCAGGGTTTTTGCGCCGGTGCGGGCACGGTGCTGGGCGGTTCGGTATTGAGCATGTTTGCCAACCCCCGCAAGGCCCATGCGCTGTCACAGGATTTGATCGACGCCATGGATGCCGCCGGTTGTTCCTCCGGTTTGGGTGCGGGCAAAATTCCCTTTATCTGTTTTGATTTGGCCGGTGGTGTCAATATCGCCGGTTCCAATGTGTTGATCGGCGGCCAGGGCGGGCAGATGGATTTTCTCAGCACCGCCGGTTATTCCAAACTGGGTTTGCCCGGCGACATTATTCCCGGTGTGGCGGAAGTGAACGGTGCCGGTTCTTCGGAGTCCGGTACCAGTAACGGCGACCACACGGATACCACTTTGGGCCTGGCGTTCCACAGCGACAGTGCCTTCTTGCGCGGCATTTTGGAAAAACTGTCGCCGGGAACGGCGGCTAATATCAATGGCGCCATTATTCCTGCCCGCTCGGAAAACGACACCGGCAACAACCCCCACAACCCCATGTACGGTATCGCCCGTGCTGGTGCTGAAGGTTCTATCCTCAGCCTGATTGGTTCCCGCAGCAGCGATTCCGGCGGCAACTCGCTGGCGCCCATGGCCATGATCGACCCCACCATTCGCCCCACCAAAGTGGATCGCCCCTCGGATGTGACTGGCATGGTGGATATTGGTGATCTGGTGGGATTGCTCAATCAGTCTGATGCGGTGGCAGTAATGGAATCTGTGTATCGCCTCAGTAACGCCAAACTGGGTGCCGTGGATACCCGCCTCACCAACGATGCGGTAATCAAAGATTTAATTGAATGTGGTTACCTCAGCAGTGCAGACCTGGCAGAGCGTTTTGGCGACCCCAATACTCTGAACCCGGACGACCGCAATGCCCCCAATCCGGTCATTGTCAGCGACAACGGCGGCATTTTCTCCACCAACGAATTTGACGGTGACGGTGAGTTCCGCAAAACCGCCTCGGTGATGAAAATGGTAATCGACGGCTTTGCCGGTGCCGGCACTATCACGATGGGCGGTTACGATTATCACACTGGCGAGCGCGCCACTGGCGAAATACGCGACCTGCGTGCGGGCCGTTGTATGGGCGCCTGTCTGGAATACGCCGCTCGCACCAATACGCCGCTGATGATGTACGTGATGAGCGACGGTTCGGTGGCCAGTAATGGCCGTATCGACAACTCCGTGAACGGCCGCGGCAAAGGGGAATGGACGGGAGATAACCAATCCACCGCTTCGTCTTTCTTCCTGGTGTACAACCCCAACGGTCAGCCGCAGTTGCTGGGCGCCAGCCCGGAAGAACAGGCCCGCCACCAGCAAATCGGCTTTATGCGCAACGATGCCTCCGTAGAAACCGCCTCCACCCCGGCGGCCAACAACGTCAATCTGTTGGTGGAAACGGTAATTTTGAATTACATGGCGCTGCACGGTGAACAAGGCAACTTCGCCAACCTGTTCCCGGCCAATGGTTTGGGGAATAGCGCGTTGATGGACTCCCTGACGGCGTTCCAGCCGATTGTGAATGGGACGATTTAAAAAGTAATAATTTCCTCCCCCCTATGCAACAGGGATGTTGCGCCTTCTTTCTTGAATATCCAGCGTTTGTGGAATAGTGTTTTATTCCAGAGTGCGCGACCTCGGTATTGCCTGCTGTGACACGCCGTGAATACGTCCATGTAGGCTCGTTACCAGCATCCCTGCTGGCAACGATCACATCAGGCAATACCGAGATCACTTTGAAAATTGAATCCGCGTTTGTCAGGTTTGTGCTGCAAAACACAGGGAGAGAGTGCGATGGCCTTTTTGAGATTCTTTGTCTATGGTTTGGCTTGTTTTAGTGGGTTGGCTTTGTTTCTCGAATGGCCCCACGTGCCGCTTGGTGATGTTTCAATTAAATTGCTAGCCTATTTGGGAGTGGCTGGGGGCGTCAGTTTTGTTATTTCATACGGAGCATGTGTGATTTTGTATCGTTTGCTAAGGGAATTAATTTGTGGAACTGACTGATTATTTTTTGGCAGCGGTTATCGTATTGAGTACGTTGTTTCCCATAGTTTACATATTCTATCGGCAGGTCGAAAATAAGCTGTTTTTTCTTTCGGCTTGTATCGGCGTTTATTGTTTGATTGATGTTTTATTGGCAGTGGCTGCGGCCCCTTTTGCACTTTTTTTGATTAAAGTAATTCCGCAATTAGCCGAACAAGGCCAGACGGTTTACTTGGTTCCTGTTATGTCTTTTCTCGGGCTTGTTCAGGAGTATTGGTTTTTCTTGTCTCATCCGCTATTAGCAATCTTGCTACCACTGGCTATACACAGAAGATACAGCTTATTTCGTGCCGAAAGCAGCTGATACCCCGGCACTAATTGCCGCCGAGTCAATTGTGCTAATTTTTGGTGAGATTTTCATGTTTCCAATTCGGCTGTTCGTGTTTATTAGCGGGCAGTTCAAGTATTTGGCCTATGGGCTTTGCCTGTAAAAATGCTACAAAAGCACAACAGCCAAGGCGCCGACAAATACGTACTCACTAATAATTCAAAGCCCAGCTAACAACATTTTAGTTTGTTTCTGTTAGTTATGGTCATTGTTTCTGCCCTTGGTGAAGACCACCGTTTGGAGAGTAGATAATAATGATCCCATCCAATTTTAATTACCACGCACCAACTTCCATTGAGCAAGTGTTTGGCTTGTTTGAGGCTCATGGTGACAGTGCCAAGCTGCTTGCCGGCGGCCACAGCCTTTTGCCCATGATGAAATTCCGCTTCGCGGAGCCTAAACAGCTGATTGACCTCAACGGCATTGATTCCCTGCGCGGTATCACAGTGACCGACGACACCATCGAAATTGGTGCCATGACCACTGAAACGCAGATTCTCGATTATCCGGATATGGAAAAGATCTGCCCATTGCTGACCACCGCTACGCGCCTGATTGCCGACCCGCAGGTGCGCAACCGTGGCACCATTGGTGGCGACATTGCTCACGGTGACCCCGGCAATGATCACCCATCAGTCATGCTGGCGTTGGATGCGACGTTTGAACTGGTTTCCAGCAAAGCAAAGCGCCTGGTGAAAGCCGACGACTTTTTCTTTGGTACTTACCAGACTGCTCTGCAAAAAGGCGAGCTGCTGACCAAAATTATTATCTCTCGCGATGTAGCCAGCCGCCCATTCGGGTTCCGCAAGTTGAAGCGTAAAACCGGCGACTTTGCCACTGCTGCCTGTGCACTGACCTTGCAAAAAACCGGCGACCATTGCAGCAACGTGCGTATCGCACTGACCAACCTTGGCCCCAAATCGTTTCGTGCTACTCAGGCTGAATGGTTGCTCAACAACAATTCACTGTCTGAAGACGTCATCACCGCTGCCGTTCAAGTGGCAATGGATGCCTGCGAGCCTGCAAAAGATCAGCGCGGCGATCCTGAATACAAAACGCAAATGGCCGGCACGATGCTTGAGCGCGCCTTAATTGACGCAACGGCTTAACGAATACCGCCCATAAGAACAACACCAGAAAAAGCGAGCTAAAACGATGTCCAATAACGAAACGTCCAGCCAAGGTGTATCTGTGTACAAACCCCAAACGGTGGAATTTAACCTCAACGGTAAGCCCACCACGGTTGCAGTTGATGAGCGAACTTTGTTGGTTCACGCACTGCGTGAAAACCTGAACTTAACTGGAACTCATATCGGTTGCGACACCTCACACTGCGGTGTGTGCACCGTTGATGTGGACGGTGTGTCTGTTAAATCCTGCACCATGTTGGCGGTGCAAGCCGCTGGCAAAAGCGTAGTGACTGTAGAAGGGCTGGCTGATGAGAAAGGCCTGCACGCTGTGCAAGCGGCTTTTATTGAAGAACACGGCCTGCAGTGCGGTTTCTGCACTACCGGCATGATGATGCGCGCTTACCGCTTTTTGCAGGAAAACCCGACCCCCAGCGAAGAAGAAGTGCGTTGGGGCTTGTCTGGCAACCTGTGCCGTTGCACCGGTTACCAAAACATTGTCAAAGCGGTTATGACCGCCAGCAAAAACCTGCAAGCAGAAGCCGCTACTGCGGCCGCCGGATAAGGGGGTAATGAAAATGAATAAGCCAATTGATCCATCCCATCTCGAAGAGCCGGTGTCCGAAAGCGCGGAAAAAGTGCAGGGTATTGGTTGCGCACGCCGCCGTAAAGAAGACCCCAAATTTGTTCAAGGTAAAGGTCAGTACGTTGATGACGTGAAAATGCCTGGCATGGTATTCACTGATATGGTGCGCAGCCCATATGCTCACGCGCGTATTGTGTCTATCAACAAAGAAAAAGCCCTGGCGCTGCCCGGTGTGCACGCCGTATTAACCGCCGAAGATTTAAAACCCCTTGATTTGCACTGGATGCCCACCTTGGCCGGTGATAAGCAAGCGGTGCTGGCGGACGAAAAGGTGCACTTTCAATATCAGGAAGTGGCTGCGGTGATTGCCGATGACCGTTACATCGCTGCTGACGCAGTGGAGTTGGTAGAGGTTGAGTACGAAATTTTGCCGCCCATGGTTGACCCTTACAACGCCATGAAAGATGACGCGCCCATTGTGCGTGATGACCTTGTTGGCGATGACGGCAAAAAAATCGACTCTGAAGATCACCCCAACAAAATTTTTGAATGGGAAGTGGGTGACAAGCAGGATACCGATGACATTTTCTCTCGCTCCCCAGTGGTGGTGAAAGAAGAAATGTACTACCCGCGGGTGCACCCAACGCCATTGGAAACCTGCGGTAGTGTTGCCTCGTTTGACCCTGTAAAAGGCACCTTGACCGTTTACGTTACCTCACAGGCACCACACGTTGTACGTACTGTTGTGTCCATGCTGTCGGGTATTCCCGAGAGTAAAGTACGTATTATCTCACCGGATATCGGTGGTGGTTTCGGTAACAAAGTGGGTATCTATCCCGGTTACGTGGTTTCCATCGTGGCTTCTATCGTACTTGGCCGCCCGGTCAAGTTTGTTGAAAACCGCACCGAGCACCTGTCTACCACCGCGTGGGCGCGCGACTACTTTATGACCGGCGAAATCGCCGCCGACGAAAACGGCATTATCAAAGCTTTGCGTGTCAACGTACTGGGCGACCACGGTGCCTTTAACTCACAAGCCCAGCCCACCAAATGGCCTGCTGGCTTTATGAGTATTTGTACTGGCTCGTACCACATTCCTCAAGCCTATTTGAACGTGCTGGGGGTGTACACCAACAAAGCCCCCGGTGGTGTTGCTTACCGCTGTTCGTTCCGTGTTACCGAAGCGGTTTACGTAATCGAGCGCACCATGGACCTGCTGGCCCGCAAGATCGGCGTATCCCTGGCGGAAATTCGCATGCGCAATTTTGTCAAGCCAGAGCAATTCCCCTACGACACCCCACTGGGTTGGCAGCTGGACAGTGGCAACTACCACAACGCCCTGCAAAAAGTGATGGACGCGGTTGATTACCCCGCATTGCTTGAAGAACAGAAAGAAAAACGCGCCAAAGGCGAATTGATGGGTATTGGTGTCTGTACCTTCACCGAAATTGTCGGTGCAGGCCCAACCCGCAACTGCGACATTCTGGGCGTCGGCATGTTCGACTCCGCCGAAATTCGCATGCACCCGGACGGCAGTATCATGGCTCGCATGGGTACCATTACCCAGGGTCAGGGCCACGCCACTACCTACGCGCAAATTATTGCCAGTGAGCTGGGTATTCACTCTGACGTGATTACCATTGAAGAGGGCGATACCGATACCGCACCCTACGGTTTGGGTACATACGGTTCCCGTTCCACACCGGTTGCCGGTGCTGCGGTTGCCAAAGCCGCGCGCATTATTCGCGACAAAGCCCGCAAGATTGCCGCCCATCTGTTGGAAGTATCGGAAGAAGACCTGGAGTGGGAAGACAACCAGTTCGCGGTGAAGGGCAATCCCGACATGGCCAAAACCATGACCGAGATTGCTGGCGCGTCTTACAACACCCTGCCAGACGGTATGGAGCCAGGCCTTGAAGCGGTTTACTACTACGACCCCCCCAACTTCACCTACCCGTATGGCGCGTACCTGTGTGTGGTGGATATCGACAAAGACACCGGTGAAACCAAAGTTCGTCGCTTCTACGCGCTCGACGACTGCGGTACTCGTATTAACCCGATGATCATCGACGGTCAGATTCACGGCGGTCTTACTGAAGGTTTTGCCGTGGCATTTGGTCAAGAGCTGCCATTCGACAAAGACGGCAATATTTTGGGCAACACCTTTATGGATTACTTTGTGCCAACCGCCGTTGAAACGCCGAAATGGGAAACCGATTTCACCGTGACGCCATCGCCTCACCACCCGATTGGTGCCAAAGGTGTGGCCGAATCGCCTCACGTGGGCAGCATCCCGTGTTTTACCTCAGCGGTAGCCGATGCGGTAGCCCACCTGGGTGTTACCCACCTGGATATGCCACACACCGCATACCGTGTGTGGCAAACCCTGCAAGAAGTACAAGGCAGGCAAGCGACACCGAGCGACAACGTTTTGGCACTGGTTGAGCAAGCCAAAGATCAATGCGTCGCTGACCTGGCCGTTGTTGAAGGCCACGAAACCAAAGGCGACACCATCGTTGAAAGCGAAGACGGCATGACCGTACACAAAGTCTTCAGCGTGAAATCCAACGCCGACGATGGTTGGAAAGTGCTGCAAGACATCGGTCTGTTGGCCGGTTGTTTCCCCGGTGGCCGTGTAACCGAACAAACCGACGAGAACAACTACATCGCTGTTGTTGAAATCTCCGTCGGCCCTGTAATCATGGCCTTCGACGGCAAAATCACCATTGAGCAACTGGACCACAGCAACCGTGTGATGCAGATGATTGGCTCTGGTCAAGACTCTAAAGGCACCTCGTCAGCGGAAATGAAACTGACCGCACAAATCGTAGAAACCGCAGATGGCTTCGACCTGATTGGCGACTCTACCTTTCAAGTGCGTGGCAAGTTGGCTGCCTTCGGTAGCCGCATGATGGGCCAGGTGGCGGATCAACTACTGGGTCAATTCGGCAACCGCTACGAAGATCACGTGTTGGCCCTGGGCGGTGGTGCCGACGCTGCCGCTGCTCAAGAGCGCCTGGAAAAAGGCCCGCAGAAGATGAATGCATTTGCGTTCGGCTTCTCGGTGTTTGTGAATACGATCAAGCGCCTGTTTGGTAAAAAGTAAGTGGCCGCCGTCATTCCCGCCTGCGCGTATTGCCGTTCGGGATAAACTATGATGCCGTCATTGCGAGCGCAGCGAAGCAATCCAGTGTCTTTTAACACGCCGGTATACAGGTAAAACCACTGGATCGCCGCGCTTCGCTCGCGATGACGAAACTTTTAAGTCTATCTGCCATGTCCGTAGCCGAGCAGTACACAGAAGAAGCCATCCTCCAAAAGTTGCGGGAGGGTGGTTATCTTGCATCTCGTGGTTTGAGTTTTAGCCTGTCACTTATGCGCCAGCTTAATCGGCCCTTGTTGCTGGAAGGGGAGGCCGGTGTCGGAAAAACGTCATTGGCCAAATCACTCAGCTCGGCCCTTGGCATGGCCCTTATTCGTTTGCAATGTTACGAAGGCCTCAGCGTTAGCCAAAGCCTGTACGAGTGGAACTACCAGCGCCAACTGCTCAGCATCAAACTGTTGGAAGGAAAATCCAAACAAGAAATCGAAGACGAAATCTACTCCAGGCAATACTTGCTGGAACGGCCACTGTTGCAAGCCATTCAACAGCCTGAACCGCCCATTCTGTTGATTGACGAAATCGACCGTGCCGACGAAGAATTTGAAGCCTTTTTGTTGGAGCTGTTGGGTGAGTTTCAGGTGACCATTCCAGAAATGGGCACCATTCAAGCGGTCACCAAACCTTACGTTATTCTCACCTCGAACGGCACCCGTGAACTGAGTGATGCGCTGCGCCGCCGTTGTTTGTACCACTACATCGACTACCCAACAGTTGATGAAGAACTGCAGATTATCCAAATGCGCCTGCCGAACATCGACCGCGACCTGACCGCACAACTGGTGCGCTTTGTTGAAAAGCTGCGACGCATGCAACTGCGCAAAGTGCCGGGCGTTGCAGAAACCCTCGACTGGGCCGAGGCCCTGATGAATCTCGGTTTTCGCAGCCTCGACCAGGACCTGACCAGCCTGGAGAGCTCGCTGATGTGTTTGCTGAAATACCAGGAAGACCGCGCCACCGTAAGCGCCAACAATCTCGAAAAAGTCGTTAGCACAGTTTTATAACTGTTTTTGATAACTGGCCTTTATGACAGCTTCTTGTGAAAGATGTGTATGAAAGAAAGTATCGACCTGATATTCGATGGAAGCAGTCTCCACTCCATGCAGGGCAAGTTGGCAGGGTTTTTAACTCATTTGAAAAAAATTGGTTTTCAAGTCGATATCGATCATCAAATTATTGCCCAACAACTCTTGGCCAAAAATGATTTTTTCGATCGTTTTGGCTTTGAATTGGCGTTGCGCACTCTGTTGTGTAAAAACAAAAAACAGTGGAAGTTGTTTGCGGATATTTACAAAGAGTATTGGATGCATAAGCAAAACCCCAATTCGCTGTCAACGTCGAAGCCTGAAAAAAATGCACCCATCAATGGATTTGACGACGGCAAATCGGATCAAAGCAGCTTGCAGCCGTCTACAGGAAAAGAACGCCCCAATAAAAGCCACAGCAACCAACAAGTTCGATCTGATATTGCCTCATCTCAGGATTTTGACGAAGAGGCAGACTTCAGTTTTCTGGACGATCCAGATTTGCTGGCCATGTATATAGACAGCTGCCGGGCATTGATTCGCAAATTGGCGCGTAAATCACGTAAAAAGCACCGCACCAGAAAACCGGATGTGCTGGATATTCGCAGCACCATCAGCAACAACTTTAAAAATGGCGGAGAGCTGTTGGATGTTATTTTTTGGCAGCGTCCTCAGATGCCACCACGGTTTACGGTGGTAATAGACGTCAGTCGCTCAATGTCGGTTTATAGCGACGCCTTCCTCGTGTTTGCCATGGCTATGGTGAATCTGCTGCCCACAGTGCGAGTTTTCCTGTTCAATACCCGGCTGGCGGAAGCCACTCAAACACTGCGGAACAGAAATCTGAACGTGGTGAAATACCAGCTTGAACAGCTCTCCGGGTCTTGGGGTGGCGGCACCAAAATTGCCACTAATCTCAACAAACTCAAGAATTATAATCTGTGGAAGAAACGCTCTAACCACCATGTGATTGTACACAGTGATGGCCTGGATACTGACCCTCCAAAAGAACTCGCCAGGGTATTAAAACGCTTGAAAACCGGGTGCCGAAATCTGTTCTGGTTGTCACCGTTATTAAAGAACGCCAACTACCGGGTTGAGACCGGCGCGTTGAAAAACGCTTTGCAATACATTGATTATTTATTGCCAGTACACAACTTTCAAAACTTGAAAAACCTGGTGGAATTGATTGAAAACCATGGCGCGTCCGAGGCTTGCCGCAAAGCCCTGGAGGTTGCCTGAGTGGGAGCAGAACCATGAATGCTGATCTGTACCAGCAAATAGCCAATGCCATCAAACTGCAGGTGCCGCAGGTGCTAGTGACCGTGGTACGGGTAAAAGGCTCCAGCTCTGCCAATGTGGGGGATAAGGCCATAGTAAATGCCGATGGCGAAATGATGGGCTGGGTAGGGGGCGCATGTTGTCAACGTATCATCAAAAAACTGGCACCAGAAATTCTGCTGTCTAACAGTCCGCGCCAGGTGCGTGTCGCTCCGAAGGAGGATCTTGTTGTCGACATGGAATGCTATCAGTCTCACTGTGCCAGTGAAGGTACAGTGGATATGTTATTAGAGCCCATCGCTAATGCGGCATCCATTTGTGTGTACGGCGAAAGCCCAATAGCCAGTTGTGTAACAGCATTTTGTCAGGAGCTGGATATTCAAGTGGTGCAGGCTGACCCGAGATATGAAGAAGGTGCGAGCAACAGCCTCGGTATTGCGGTGGTTGCCACCCAGGGCACTGGCGATGTGCCAGCGGTAAAACACGCGCTGGCCACTTGCCCCAATGGTGTGCTGTTGGTGGCGAGTGCCAAAAAAGCCGCGTCCATTGAAGTCGCATTGCAGAAGCAGGGTGTAGATGCCAATGCCATGAAGCAACTGCACTCGCCAGCAGGTATCGATATTGCAGCGCAGAACCCCGCAGAGATTGCACTGTCGATTGTGAGTCAAATCGTACAGTTAAAAAATACGGATTGCTGTAAGCCCGTTGCCAATACCGCGTTAAAAGCTGCGCCCGCTGACAGGTCGAAAACCGTGTGCTGCGGCGGTAGTGAATGAGCCAGAACAACGCGCCAACTGTTGCAACTGTTTTGCTGGCAGCGGGGCTGTCAAGCCGTATGGGGGAACTGAATAAATTGCTGCTGCCGGTCGATGGCAAGCCCATGGTGCGCCATATGGCAAATATCTATTTGCAGGCGGGAGTTGCTGAATTGGTTGTTGTGGTGGGCTATCAGCAGCAAAAGGTGAGGAATGCGTTAAGCGGTTTGCCAGTCACCATTGTTGAGAATCCCGAGTACGAAAATGGGCAACTGTCGTCTATTCAGCAGGGCTTGCAAGCGGTTTCAAACGCAGCGGATTTTGTGTGTGTGGCGCTGTCTGATCAGCCATTGCTAACCAGTGACGATGTTCGCCATTTGGTCGACGCATTTTCAGCGCTGCAGGCACAACCAAAAAACACCAAAACCATGTTGGTGCCATATGTTGGCGGCAAGCGGGGAAATCCGATTTTGCTGACCCGCCAACAAGCCTTGGCTGCTGATAAACAAGGGGTGCGCTTGGGATGCCGAAAATTGATTGACAAGTACCCGGAGAAAGTTGTCTGCCTCGAAGTAGACCATACTCGCTACCACAAAGACGTAGACACTCAACAGGACGCGAAAACAACCTTGAATCTTCATGCGTTGCGTGAAGCTGGTTAGGGCCTGTTAACACTAATTGAGTCATCACTGCTGGGAGCCATTTTTTCGCCCAGCAAGGCAGAAGGAGTGCTGTGTAGTCATTCTACATGAGCGACTGATAACGCAGCTGGGCGGGAAAATGGTCCCAGCCCCGTTTTTTCTAACGAAAGGGGTTGCGGCTAAAAAAGCGCCACTCGGTGTTGCTCGTCGCTCATTTGGAGTGACCAAACCGCTCTCCTCGCGCCTTGATTGGCGCTTTTTTAGTCACAACAGTGACGATTCAATTAGTGTTAACAGGCCCTGAGAGAAACAGTATGAAGCAATCGATTTACCAAATGATTCAACAAATGTTGGATGCCCGCGAACCATTTGCCGTTGCCACAGTAATTGGCAACCACGGTTCAGTGTCTGCCAAAGTTGGCTCCAAAGCGGTGATTGATGCTCAAGGAAAATTGATTTCTGGCTGGATTGGTGGCGGTTGCGCGGAGTCTGAAACCTGTTTTGAAGCCACCATAGCCATAGAAAGCGGCGAAAGCCGAACCTTTGAAATTGATCTTGACGATGAAATGTTAGGGGCAGGTATGCCCTGCGGAGGAGCCATGACCGTTTACGTAGAGCCGCAAATTCCTTGCCCGACATTGTGGTTGATCGGCCACGGAGAAATTGTGCGCAGCCTGTCCCAGCTGGGAAATTTGATGGGCCTGAATGTGGTGATTAACGACCCGGTAGCTACCTTCGAGCAATACCCGGATGCCCACACCATTATCAACGACGACCTCAATTACCAACAGCTTGTTCCAAGCGATGAAGACTTTGTGATTATCGCCACGCAACACAAGGGTGATCATTTATCCATGACCCAGGCGTTGGACTCCGGTGCAAAATACATTGCGCTGATTGCCAGTAACAAGCGCGCCAAACTGGTGTTGGAGTATTTGAGCGATGTGTCTGCGGAACAACTGGAAAAAACTCATATCAGTACTCCGGCGGGCATTGATATCGGCGCAAAAACGCCACAGGAAATTGCCTTGAGTGTGATGGCTGAAGTGGTGATGCATCGCCGTGGTGCGTCGGGAAAGTTGAAAAAAATTGATGAAAAAATTCACCTCGGTGCTCCGGAAAGTATCGTCGAATGAATATGAATGCTGTGCCGGATATGTTGTTTTTTGAGCAGAAAGTGCGCCGTGCCTTTAGTCGCAATAATGGCCATGCACATTATCTGGATTCCGCAGCGACCACTCTAAAACCGGATACTGTTCTGGATGCAGTTGTTCGGGGCTATGAAAAATTTGCTGCCCCCGTTCACCGAGCCAGTTATGGCGCTGCTGAGCAGGCTTCTCTCACCTACGAAGAATCCCGCGAAACCGTGGCGGCATTTATTGGTGCAAAGCCTGAACAACTGGTATTTACTGCCTCCTGCACTGCCGCCATCAACGGGATTGTCGTTGGCTGGGGCGAGCGCAATATTTGCAAAGGCCAAACAGTTTGGGTAACCCGTATGGAGCACAACGCCAACTACTTGCCGTGGCGTATGCTGTGTGAGCGGGTGGGTGCCCGGTTAAAAATTATTGAATTGAACGACAATGGCCAATTGCTTTTTGATTCTGAAGATATATGGAATGACAGCACTGCACTGATTGCAGTATCCCATTGCTCCAATGTGTTGGGTGGTGAAAACCCGGTACAACGCATTTGTCAGCGAGCGCGAGAACAGGGCATTGTCACCATCGTGGACGCCGCTCAATCGGTTGCCCACAAGTCCATTTCAGTCGCCGATACAGGTTGCGATTTTTTGGCGTTTTCTGCCCATAAAATGTATGGGCCGGAAGGTATTGGTGCACTGTATATTCACCCTGATCGTATAGCCCAAATGCAGCCATTTCTCTATGGCGGCGGCATTGTTACCAGCCTGTCGCCGGCGGCAATTCGTTGGCAGCAAGCCCCCCATTGTTTTGAGGCGGGCAGTGCAAACTTGTCCGGTGCATTGGGTTTTGCGGCGGCGGTAAACTTTATCACCGATTTGGGTATTGACGATATTGGCCATCACATCGGCAAGCTCGGTAGCCGGTGCCGCAAAGCGCTGAATCAAATTAAAGGCCTTACTTTGCTGCCAACGGCGGGGGCAAGCCATGGCACATCCGTTGTGTCATTTACACTGGATGGTGTTCACCCACACGATGTGGCCCATATTGCTGCGGAGCAGGGCGTTGCCATTCGCACTGGCCACAATTGCAGCCATTTGTTAATGCAGGGGTTGGGGCTGACTGCTGTAAACCGTGCCAGTTTTGGCGTGTATAGCAACCTTGAAGATGTGGATGCGCTTGTGCAATCGGTACAACGGGCCAGCGAGATATTCAAATAATGGACAAATCTTACTATCAATCTCAGTTGCTGGAACACTACAAAAATCCTGTCGGTAGCGGTGAGGTAACGGATGAACATCGTCAAGGTGTCGGTAGCAACCCATTGTGTGGTGACGAAATTTGCGTTGGCGTAAAAGTGATCGATGGTGTATTTGCAGAGATTCGCTTTAAAGCCCGCGCGTGCTCCATTTGTATCGCCTCTGCGTCAATGATGAATACCCTGTTAAGCCATCAACCCGTTGCGCAAGCGGCTGTTTTCCGTGAGCAACTTCAACGTTTATTCGCCGGTGATTCAGGCGAAAACGACCTGCCGGAAGTGTTGCAGCCTCTGGCAGCTATTGTGCCCATGCGCTCGCGTCACAAATGCACACTTATTGGCTGGGAGGCGCTCAATGACGCGTTGGCTGAGTAACTCGGTAAACAGTTCCTGCCTGCTTAGCGCTTTTCTTATTGCGGCTTTCTTGCTGATTACACAGCTTTCCTGGTATTGGTTGCCATTTCTTTGTTTCTTGCTTTGCATGGTCGCGTTTAAAGCCAATGCCAGCGGTTTGTCGGTAGTGCTAACCTGCCTGTGGAGTAGCTCTGCAACGATAACAGGCTTGTCGCTGGGACTGTATCTGGATATGGGTGTGTTCGATGTGCAATTTTTGTATTGGGTATGCGGTTCCGGCGGCATGTTTGCCCTGGCTCCGTTTGCCGCTTTGGGTATGACGTTGGGGTGCAATTTCGGTATGCTGATGTCTGCCGGTTGTTTATCGTGGACACGTATTCTGTATTGCAATATCGGCATGCTATTGGGGATGTGGGTATTTGAGTGGCTGCATAATTACTTTGCCATGGGCAGTGGTTTGTTTGTACTGGCAGGCCATGTGGCATCCATGGTCTTTTTTGCCGGTGTGATTGAACAGGTGGCCAATTGTATTGTGCGAGGGCCAGCCAGCTATTACGCAGAGCCTAAAAAATTATAAGGGCACTTCTAAAAATGCACTATTTCCGCGATAGCGGCGTTGGCGTCGTACTCGAGTCCTCATGTATGCCTTATACACTGCGGGTCTCCGTGCGCCGCCGCCTTGCTCTCACGAAAATATCACTATTTTTAGAAGTGCCCATAAGTTGTAAAACCAGAAAACAACAAAACGAGATATCGATTGGAAACCCTTCAATACAAGTTGCAACAATTTGACCCCGGCATCGTCTGGTTGGATCAAAACAACACCGTAACGGCCATGAACTCAGTGGCCATTGATGTGCTGGGTGGGTTAAAAGAAAATCCGTTAGGCCAGAACATCATTACGTTTCATCCGCCGAAAAGCCAGGATAAAGTACAGATGTTACTGAAAGAATCCCGCTGCCCCATGGATTCGCCACCGCCTGTTTCCATGATGATCAACGCCATTGATCGCCTGCTGATGATCAAAGTCAGCAAAATGTACAGCGACTCGGAAAGCCTTGGCACCTGTATGATTTTTTACGACCTGACCAACGTGGCTTCCGGCACAGGCGCGGAGCCAGAGCCAGTACCAGAAGATCACAAGCGATTACAAATCAAAAAAATTCCGGTATACAAAAACAACCGAATATTGTTGATCGACCTGAATGATGTGCATTACATCAAAGCAGAGGGTCACTACTGCTCCTTGCACACAGAAGAAGGGGAGTACCTGTGCAATTTATCCCTGGCGGACCTGGGCAACACTCTCTTTATTGAGAGTTTTAAAAGGGTACACCGCAGCTATATTGTCGACCTGGAAAAAGTCACCGAAATTGCCCGTAAAGAGAAAGATTTTGTGTTGTATCTGAACGGCACAAAAGAAGTGCAAATCCCGGTAGGGCGCAGTCATCGGGACGAGGTAAAAAACCACTTTAATTTGACCTGAATCCGTGATTTCAGAGTGGATGCAGAGCGTAAGATATTGGTTTCACGGCGGAATTAAAAAATCTTAGCTTCACCCGTCGGTTAAGAGGGTATTTTTTAAACCGCTGTGGAATCAAGAGCTTGCGTTATGCGCCGCTCTGGAGTCACGGATTCAGGTTTGATTTAGCTACGGACGTTTACTGTCGTTGTATGCCGTTAGATATGGTCCAACGCCCCTCCAGAATAACGGCACCATTTCCCTTGTCTCCCAGCTTGTCACCCTCGTTATAAATCGGACAGCTTTTCATCGACAGGCAGCCACAACCGATACAACCAGTAAGCAAATCTCGCAGTCTTTCCAGGTAGGCAATGCGGTGGTTTAAGTCATCTCGCCATTCGCGAGAGAGTTTGTTCCAATCGCTGGCGGTGGGAGTGCGGTTGTCGGGCAGTTTTGCGAAGGTTTTCTTGATTTCTTCCAGGGTGAAGCCCACTTTCTGGGCGGCTTTGATCAGCGATACCCGGCGTATCACATCGGCTTTGTAACGGCGCTGATTGCCAGGGTTGCGCTGGCTTTGTATCAGCCCTTTAGCTTCGTAAAAGTGAAGGGTGCTGACTTTGATGCCACAGCGCTCGGCGACTTTGCCGACTGTCCAGTTGGATTCTTTCATTTCTGTTTCCCTGAGTTGCTATACCACCATAGCTGAATGCTGAAGTCTTGATTACCTTTCTGTGACCGTATGCGACATGGATGTCGCATCCGAGCCTACATGGATGTATTGACGGCGTGTCACAGAAAGGTAATCAAGATTTCAGGCCTGCGCTGGAGACTTGTCGCACTACTAATAGGCTTTCCCTATCAAAACCATAGTCAAAATCTCTCTTTACCTCAAGTTAAGTTCAGGTTTTATAGTGCCCGCACTTTATCAATGGCCACAGAGGGCGTAACAATGGTTCGTATTGAGCATATCAATCTGGTGATTAAAAATCTGGACAAATCCATGGCATTTTACAAGGCGGCTTTTCCCCATTGGCAGGTGCGCACTCAAGGCGGTGGTGAGTGGTATGGCAAGCCGCGCAGGTGGGTGCACTTAGGGGACGATTATCAATATCTGGCGCTGAATGAGTTTGGTGAAGGTGATAATCGCGACCTGCAGGGCCACCAAGTGGGCCTGGCACACTTTGCCTTTGAAACCAACGACCTGGATGCGCTGATCGAACGGATGAAAAACGCGGGTTTTGCTGTGGATAAAGACGGTGCGGACGAACCCTTTCGCAACAATGTCTACTACATTGACCCGGATGGCTTTGAAGTGGAGTTTGTGGAATATTTGAGTGACTTGCCCAGCGAGCGTAATCTGAGTAAAGAGGAAAAATAATGAGAGTTTTAGCGTTTTCATCCAGCAACAGCAAACAATCTATTAACAGGGCACTGGCGGCTTATACGGCCAATCTTATAGAGGGTGCGACCGTAGAGGTACTGGACATTCACGACTACGAACTGCCGCTGTTCAGCCTGGAACGGGAAACTGAATTGGGGCAACCACAGCTGGCCCGTGATTTTCTCGATAAAATCGCCTCGGCGGATGCGCTGGTTATCTCCCACGCCGAGCACAACGGCTCTTACACCGCAGCCTACAAAAACCTGTTTGACTGGGCATCGCGGGCTGAGCGCAAAGTATTTCGTGGCAAACCAACTCTGTTGCTGGCCACCTCTCCGGGGCCGGGGGGCGCCAAAAATGTGTTGGCCCAGGCGGAATCGTCGGCACCCTATTTTGGAGCGAACGTGGTGGCGGCGATATCAGTGCCATCGTTTCAGGATAATTTTGATGGCGACTTTGGCGAGATGACCAATCCGCAAATCAGCGATCAACTTCAGTCGGGGGTGAGAGCGCTGAATCAAGCTGTGTTGTCATTCTGAGTGCAGCGAAGAATTTCTGCTGGAGGGCTCACTTCCTGTACCACAAAACCTGAAGGCGTAAATCTGGAATGGCTCGCTGTGACCGTGGCCAGCAGGGATGCTGGCCTCGAGCATACATGGATGTACTTGCTGCGTGTCACAGAGAGCTATTTCAGGTTTACGTCCTGCGACACAACGCCTATCTTGTGAACTCCCTAGCAACTGAATGAGCACAGAGAATCCTCAGCTCTTGTGCCAATGCCACTCGCCGCGCTGTGAAGGGCCTGTCCACCCGGAATGCAGTGGGAAGACGCCCCTCGCCCGGTCTTTAAAATACTTGTCCAATGTGGCCTTTACCGAGGTAAAGGCAATCTCACCCCAGGGTATTTCGTCTTCCCGAAACAGTTTCACTTCCAGGCTCTCCGGGGTTGCGCGAAACTCCGGTTTCGGAAGATTGGCAAGAAAAAACAAGTGCACCTGATTGATGCCGGGAATACTGGTCATGGTGTACAGCTGGCCAATTTCCACCTCGGCCCGGGATTCTTCCAGGCATTCCCTCGCCGCCCCCTGTTCCGTGGTTTCGCCGTTTTCCATAAAGCCGGCCGGTATGGTCCATTTGTCGGCCTGAGGTTCAATGGCGCGTTTGCATAACAGCACGCGTTGCTCGTTGCCATCGTCGTAGATCGGCAGGCAGCCGGTAATAATCAACGGATTTTGGTAATGAATAGTGTCGCAGTGGTCGCATACATCGCGTTCGTGATCGTCGCCTTCAGGAATACGTCGCTTGACCGGCTGCCCACAATTACTGCAGTAGTTCATGGTTGCTTTGCACTATCAAGGTAAAATGAATTGTGCCGCAGTATATAACAAGCGTTTCGTTGGAATTGATTGAATGCTGACAACTATTGTAAATAACCTCAAACAGTTGCCCTTGTGTGAGGCTATGCCGGAACACTGCGGCGAGCGCGAGGCAGCGGTGTTGCTGGCCTTGACGGAGGAGGCGCAACCCCATGTGGTACTGACCCGCCGCGCCAGCCACCTTAACGACCACGCGGGCGAAGTGGCTCTGCCCGGTGGTATGTGGGAACCACAAGATGGCAGCCTGTTGCAGACTGCCCTGCGGGAAAGCCATGAGGAAGTCGGCCTGTCACCCCGTCAGGTAGAACTGTTCGCTACCTTGCCAGCACGCAATACCCGCCTTGGGGTCAGAGTCACACCTTTTGTGGGGCGTATCCCTGCCACGGTGAAGTTACAGCCGGAGTTGGCAGAGCTGGATGCGATTTTCCGGGTGCCGGTGGCATACCTGCTGGATACCAGTCATCTGGTCTACGCCAATTTTGACATCAATGGCAGGGAGTATTCGCTGCCCTGTTACCAGTACCAGGAATACACCATCTGGGGTTTTACCCTGGCGCTGTTGGTGGAGTTTCTTAACTGTTCACTGCAAGCAGGTATACAGTTAAACTACCCGGCCATCAAACACTTCCCCCAGTCCCGGCCAGAAACCCGCAATGAGTAACGACGAAAAGCCCATCAACTCCCCCTGTATTTCCATCTGCGCACTGGATGACGACGATGTCTGTGTGGGCTGCTTCCGCACCGCCGATGAAATCCGCGGTTGGATGGCTATGGACAACAGCGAACGCAAAGAAGTGCTGAAAAACAGCATGCTGCGTTCACGCCAAGCGAATCCGTTTGCATGATTGTTGGACGTAAAATTTGCGCACTAAAAAGGCGGCCAATGGCCGCCTTCGTCTAACGTCGAACATCCAACGTCAAACCATCTTTAGTTCGCCATATCTTTGAGTTTTTTCAGTGCCAACACTTTTACTGCGGTGCTGGCGGGGCGGGCAGCGAAAGTGGTTTCTTCACCGGTAAAGGGGTTGATGCCTTTGCGCGCCTTGCGAGCGGGCTTTTTCACGGTTTTGATTTTCAGCAGGCCGGGCAGGGCAAATTCGCCCACGGCGCGCTTTTTGATGTGGCGCTCAATCACGACACCCAACTCATCCAGCACCGCGCCAACCTGCTTCTTGCTCAGGCCGGTGTTGTCGGCAATTTCGGTGAGTATCTGGGTTTTGGTATAACGGGATTTAACGGCGGTTACTTTGCGGGCGGGAGCTGCGGCTTTGGCGGGTGCTTTTTTCGCAGCGGCTTTTTTTGCCGGGGCTTTCTTGGTGGGTGCTTTCTTGGCTGGAGTTTTTTTGGCGGCCATCTCACTATCCTTTATAGATTGTTGTTGATACAGGTGGTGCGTTTGGGGGCGGCACTGCGCAGCGGTCTTGTTGGATGCTGCAGCCGAGCCTATATATAAAGCATCGCCGGGATGCAGGCAACAGAAAACACTTAAAAACAGGGGTTTTTGCCACTTTTCTGCGGTCCTGATTGTTTTTGCGGGTTCCGCTTTGGATGGCGGTGCATGTCATCGAACCCTGGGGTATAATGCCCGGCTTTTTGTATGGGCAGCTGGTCTGCCTGCTTGTTTGAAAACGATGGGAACTGACGATATGCGCAGCGGTTACTGTGGCGCCCTGAACAAAACCAATATTGACGAAGTGGTCACGCTGTGTGGCTGGGTGGATCGCCGTCGCGATCACGGTGGTGTAATTTTTATCGATCTGCGAGATCGCGAAGGGGTTGCCCAGGTAGTGTTCGACCCGGACTGTGGCGAACATTTTACTACCGCTGAACGGCTGCGCAGTGAATATGTGATTCGCGTTACCGGCAAGGTGCGCGCCCGCGACGATGCCGCCGTGAACACCAATATGAAGACTGGCGAAATCGAAGTGTTCGCCAGCGAGCTGACCATTCTCAATAGCTCTGAGACCCCGCCGTTCCCGCTGGATGAGCACCAAAAGGTGGGTGAAGACGTGCGACTCAAGTACCGCTACCTGGACCTGCGCCGCCCGGAAATGCTCGGTAACCTGAAATTCCGCTCCGACGTCACCACCGCCATTCGCAGCCACCTGGCTGAGCGTGGCTTTATGGATGTGGAAACCCCCATGCTGACCCGCGCCACCCCGGAGGGCGCCCGTGACTACCTGGTGCCCAGCCGTACCCACGAACACAAATTCTTTGCCCTGCCGCAGTCACCACAGCTGTTTAAACAGTTGTTGATGATGTCCGGTGTGGATCGCTACTACCAGATCGTCAAATGCTTCCGCGACGAAGACCTGCGTGCCGACCGCCAGCCGGAATTTACCCAGATCGATATGGAATTTGCCTTCGTCGAGGAAGACGACATTATGGGCCTCAGTGAAGATATGATCCGCAGCGTATTCCGCGATGTGAAAGGTATCGAGCTGGGTGACTTCCCCCGCATGCCCTACAGTGAGGCTATGGAGAAATACGGCTCCGACAAGCCGGACCTGCGCATTCCCCTGGAGCTGGTGGAAATCAAGGACCTGGTTAAAGACGTTGATTTTAAAGTGTTCTCCGGCCCCGCCAACGACCCCAAAGGCCGCGTGGCCGCATTGAAAGTACCCCAGGGCGGTGAAAAGCTGGCCCGTAAAAAGGTGGATTCCTACGGCAAGTTTGTCAGCACCTACGGTGCCAAGGGCCTGGCCTGGATCAAGGTCAATGACCGCAACGACCTTGAAAACGGCTTGCAGTCGCCGATTATCAAATTCTTCCCACAGGAAGTGGTGGCAGCGATCTTGGATCGCGTAGAGGCAGAAACCGGCGACATTATCTTCTTTGGCGCCGACAAAGCCAGCGTTGTGTCCGATGCTCTCGGCGCGCTGCGCGGCAAACTGGGCGAAGACCTGAATCTGTACACCTGTGAATGGGCGCCCCTGTGGGTAGTGGACTTCCCCATGTTTGAGGAGTTGGAGGGCGGCGCGCTGACTCCGTTGCACCACCCCTTTACCCAGGCGTCCTGTTCTTTGCAGGAACTGAAAGCCAATCCCGCAGAGGCCCTGTCTCGCGCCTACGATATGGTGCTCAACGGCACCGAACTGGGCGGCGGTTCCATTCGTATTTACGACCCGCAGATGCAGTCCGAAGTGCTCAGTATTCTGGGCATCAGTGAAGATCAGGCACGGGAAAAATTTGGCTTTCTGCTGGACGCCCTCAACTACGGCTGCCCGCCCCACGGCGGTATTGCCTTTGGCCTCGACCGCCTGATTATGTTGATGGTGGGTGCGGACTCCATTCGCGATGTCATCGCCTTCCCGAAAACCCAGTCCGCCCATTGTGCCATGACCGATGCGCCGGGGTTGGTGGATAAAGGACAGTTAAGGGAATTAAATATACGTCTTCGAGAGAAAGTGGCGGAGCAGTAAAAGACTGGTCGCACGACGCACGTCTGACGTCGCACGCTAAAACCAAGCACTTCGTCGTTACAAAAGCGTGCGACATACGACGTCAGACGTGCGACCAAAACAATATGAATATTGTGCCAAAGTGCATCCTATGGCACATAGATAAATAAAGAACTGGAGACTACCAATGGCAGGTCACAGTAAATGGGCTAATATCAAACACCGCAAGGCGGCTCAGGACGCCAAGCGGGGCAAGGTATTTACCAAAATTATTCGCGAGCTGGTGGTGGCGGCCAAAGCCGGTGGCCCCAACCCGGAAGATAACCCCAGCCTGCGCGCCTGTGTCGACAAGGCGCTGGGCGCCAACATGAAAAGAGACACCATCGACAAAGCCATCGCCCGCGGAGCCGGCACTGGCGATGGTGATGACTACGAAGCCGCCACCTACGAAGGTTATGGCGTTGGCGGTGTGGCGGTACTGGTGGAATGCCTGACCGATAACCGCAACCGCACCGTGGCGGAAGTGCGCCACGCCTTTAGCAAGCGCGGTGGCAACCTGGGTACCGACGGCTCGGTGGCTTACCTGTTCTCCAAAATCGGCCAGCTCAGCTACGCTGAAGGCGCCGACGAAGATCAGATCATGGAGGTGGCCCTGGAAGCCGGTGCCGATGATGTGGTGAGCAACGACGATGGTTCCATTGATGTGATCACCGCCTGGGAAGACTTTCTGTCGGTAAAAGACGCCATGGTCGCCGCTGGTCTGATCCCGGAACATGCGGAAGTCACCATGCAGCCGTCCACCAGTGTTGAACTGGACAAGTCCGGTGCCGAGAAAGTCATGGGCCTGGTGGATATGCTGGAAGATTTGGACGATGTCCAAAACGTCTATACCAACGCGGATATTCCCGAATCGGTATTGGCGGAAATGGAGTAAGGGCTTTATGTCATTCTGAGCGCAGCGAAGAATCTCAGTGTTTTACGGAACGACGAGATCCTTCGTTGCACTCAGGATGACAATATAGGCTAGCGTAGAAACATTTAACCAAAGACTTTTAAAAAGGTAGTGAACATGAAAACCATCAAAAAAACCGCTGACTACACCATCTATCAAAAGCGCAACGAGCGCTACGCGGTCAAAGGTGCTGACAAGAAATGGGTTAACGGCGAAGAAAAAGCCAAAATCCTGCTGGCGGAAGAACTGATCAAACTGTCTGTCGCCGCTCCCGTTGAAGAAGAGCCGGTAGAAGAAGTGACAGAAGAAGCCACAGAGGAGGCGGTTGCCGAAGAAGCGCCGGCGGAAGAAGAGGCTGCCGAAGAAGACAAAGAGTAACGGTTGGACGTTTGAGGTTCGACGTTTGACGGGACAGGCGGCCAATGGCCGCCTGTTTTGTTTGTGCGGTTTGAGTTACCCTTCGTCCAACATCAAACATCCAGCGTCAAACCGTATATGACTCGCATCCTCGGCATCGACCCCGGCTCCCAACGCACCGGCTTTGGTGTTATCGAAGTAGTGGGTTCGCGCGAGAGTTACGTCACCAGCGGTATAATCAAACTGCCAGCGCAGGCCACCCTGCCGGAAAAATTGAAAATTATCTACGCCGGTGTCAGCGAAATTATTGCCGAGACATCCCCGGATATGATGGCGGTGGAAGAAGTATTTTTTGCCAAAGACCCCCGTGCTGCGTTAAAGCTTGGCCAGGCCAGAGGCAGTGCTATCGTAGCAGGCATGAATGCGGGTATTCCGGTAGGCGAATATTCCGCCCGCACCGTCAAACAGGCGGTGGTGGGCAACGGTGCGGCCACCAAAGAACAGGTGCAGGAAATGGTGGTGCGGCTGTTAAAGCTGTCAGCCACTCCCAAGGAAGACGCCGCTGATGCCCTGGCCGTTGCCCTGTGTCATGCCCAGAGCAGTCGTACACAAGCGAATATGGCGGGGGTGAGCCGTTATGCAAGGGGACGGAATAGGTAACAGGTGACAGGGCGGGCTTCGCCCTTACAGGACGCGCTGCGCGCTACAGGGGTGGGTTCCTGTCACCTGTATCCTGTAAGCGAAGCGTCTTGTAACCTTTGCCCTTTGCCATCCAACAACTGCAACCGCACCTCAATCCCCCGCTCGATTCCCGCTGCATCCAGGCCAACTTGAGCTAACTGCTCACCGTGGCTGGCGTGGTCGATATAGCTGTCTGGCAGGCCCAGGTGCAGCACTGGCATAACCACGCCAGTCTGTGCCAGGTATTCACTCACCGCGGCACCGGCACCGCCGTGAACGCTGTTTTCTTCCAGGGTAACCAGCAGGTCGTGATCCATGGCCAGCTGTTCAACCAATTGTTCGTCCAGCGGTTTGACAAATCGCATATCCGCTACCGTAGCGTTGAGTTTTTCCGCCGCCTGCAAGCCGTGATGCAGCAGAGTGCCGAAGTTGAGAATGGCCACTTTGCAGCCTTGGCGTACCACCTCGCCACGGCCAATGGGCAGGGCGCTCATCTGCTGTTGGATTTCTACGCCGGGGCCGGTGCCGCGGGGGTAGCGCACCGCCGCCGGGCCATTGTGGATAAAGCCGGTGTACAAAAGTTGGCGGCACTGGTCTTCATCAGAGGGTGTCATCACCACCATATTGGGCACGCAGCGCAGATAACTCAGGTCAAAGCTGCCCGCGTGGGTGGCACCGTCTTCCCCCACCAGCCCGGCGCGGTCGATGCCAAAAGTGACGTCCAGGTTTTGCAGGGCCACGTCGTGAATCAACTGGTCGTAGGCACGCTGTAAAAAGCTGGAATAAATCGCCACAACCGGTTTTTGGCCTTCACAGGCCATGCCCGCTGCCAGGGTTACTGCGTGTTGTTCGGCAATGGCCACATCGTGATAACGCTGGGGAAAGCGCTTGGCGAACTCCACCATACCGGAGCCTTCGCACATGGCCGGGGTAATACCCACCAGCTTGCCATCCTGCTCCGCCATGTCGCAGAGCCAGTCGCCAAAAATGTCCTGGTATTTCTTTTTGTTGGCGGCTTTTGGCTTCAGGGTTTTGTCCGCTGAACTCACCGCCGTTTCGGTTTTGGGTTCGATTTTACTGAGGGCGTGGTAACCCACCGGGTCGTCTTCCGCCGGGGTAAAGCCCTGGCCTTTGCAGGTGATGCAGTGCAGTAGCACCGGGCCGCGAAGGTGTTGCAGGTTCTCGATGGTGTGAATCAGCTGTGGCAGGTCGTGGCCGTCGATGGGGCCAATATAGTTAAAACCCAATTCCTCGAACAGGGTGCCAGGGGCCACCATGCCCTTCATGTGTTCTTCGGTGCGGCGCACAAAGGCGGCGGCGGAGGGAATGGCTTTTAGTACCTTTTTACCGCCTTCGCGAATGGTGTTGTAAAAACGGCTTGCCCAGATTTTCGAGAAGTAGGTAGCTAGCCCCCCCACGTTGTGGGAGATGGACATGTTGTTGTCGTTGAGCACCACCAGCATATCCGCGTCTGTGTGCGCGGCGTGGTTCAGGGCTTCAAACGCCATACCTGCAGTCATGGCACCGTCGCCAATAACCGCCACGGTGCGGCGCCCCTCTCCAGACATTTCGGCACCCAGGGCCATGCCCAGCGCAGCGCTGATGGAGGTGCTGGAATGCCCCACACCAAAGGTGTCGTATTCACTTTCGCTGCGTTTGGGGAAGCCGGACAGTCCCCCTTTATGGCGAATGCCTGCCATCTGCTCGCGGCGGCCGGTAAGAATTTTGTGCGGATAAGTCTGGTGGCCCACATCCCACACCAGGCGGTCGTGGGGAGTGTTGTAGGCGTAGTGCAGGGCGAGGGTCAGTTCTACCACGCCGAGGCCAGCACCAAAATGCCCGCCGGTGCGACCCACGGTATACAGCAGGAAAGCACGCAGTTCGTCCGCCAGTTGCAGCAGTTGCTCCTCGCTGAAATGGCGCAGCTGCGCCGGCTCACCAATGCTGTCCAGCAGTGGTGTGGTGGGGCGGGAAAGGGGGATTTGGGTAAATTTCTTTGCCATGGCAAGCACGCTTGTCAGTGAGGCGGCAATATTACAATAAAAAGACGCGCTTAGCCCCTTCTATAGAGTGGGTAAATGCTGGAGAGGAATCATCTACGTTGATGTCATTCTGAGCGCAGCGAAGAATCTCTTTGTTGAATCGGGCTATGAGATCCTTCGCTGCGCTCAGGATGACGGATTCGGACTATTGATCCGTATCCGTCATCTCCACCGAACGCAAATACAACGAATACTCATCCCCATCGTTTTCCACCCGGTGAAACTTTGCCAGCAGGTAGTTGTACTTCGGAGCCATCCAGAAGGTGGTCTGGCGTTTGTTTGGGTCTTTGACGCGCTCCAGTTTGACGGTGTTGATCTCGCCCATGGGGGTGTCGATGGTTTCCTCGCCCACCACCTGAAAGTAGTAATCTTTGGTTTGGCCTCGGCGCACAATTCGGTAGTGCAATTCGGTTTTGCCTGCCATCAGATCGAGAGAGATTTGCAGCTGGTAGCCGAGCCAGTCCAGCTCGTTGCCGGCCAGTGTCAGTTCGCTGGCGTCGCCCTTGTAGATGCTGGTGACCTGGTTGTTTACCCAGTCGAAGGCCGCGGTTTCTGTTCTTCCGGAACCGAGTATTTTGCGCTTCATCTGGTAGTTGGTTGGCTTAATGCGGTTACCTTGCAGGGCAAATTCGCTGCTCTCTTTGATGCCGCCAAAAAAGAGGTGTCTGGCGTGGCTGCTAATGCGGTAATGGCCGTTTTCCAGGGGCTCCAAAGTTCGTATGGCCTTTAGGTGCATGCCCTTGTATTTGGCGCCGTAATTGGCAGTAAAAGGTTCCAGCTGGGGAGTTGGTTCAGGAGTTGCACTGTGGGCGGTGGCGCACAGAAGGCAAGTGAGTAAAGCGGTAACGGCGCGTTGCATAATCCTTGTTCCCACTGCTCTGGTGAGTTTCTGTAGGGGGATTAGCGTAGCGCAATCCACCATCGTACAAACAGCTCAAACGCCCTGCTGCTAATTTGGTTGAAAGGGGTGGCCGGTCTCTGGCAACAGTTCGCCATCCAGCAGTGCGCGGTTGCCTTGCATTTTCAAGCGGCCACTGCATAGCCAGTTGGCCGCCAAGGGGTAGATGCGGTGTTCAAATGTCAGTACCCGAGCAGCCAGGTCGTCGCTGCTGTCCCCGGCTTCAATCGGTACTGTTGCTTGTAGCACCGGTGGCCCGCCATCCAGTTCCTCGGTAACAAAGTGCACGGTGGCGCCGGCTTTACAGTCACCGGCGTCAATGGCCCGTTGATGGGTGTGCAGGCCGGGGTATTTGGGCAGCAGGGACGGGTGAATATTGAGCATGCGGCCCTGATAGCGGCGGATAAACTCCGCAGTAAGAATGCGCATAAAACCCGCCAGAATAATGATGTCTGGCTGGTAGCGATCAATACGCTCGGCCAGCGCCTGGTCAAAGGACTCGCGGCTGTCAAACCCGGTGTGGTCCACTACCTCGGCGCTGATGTTGGCGCGCTCGGCCCGTTGCAGGCCAAACACGCCGGGGCGGTTGCTGATCACAGCTGCCACTTCGCCCCCCAGGGAGCCATCGTTAGTGGCGTCGATAAAGGCTTGCAGATTGCTGCCGCTGCCGGAAATCAGCACCACTATCTGTGGTAGCGATTGGCTCACCCGTCGATTCCCACCAGTTCGACCTGTTCTTCGCCACTGGCGGCTTGGGTGATTTCGCCGATCAGGAAGGCTTCCTGATTGCTGGCGCGCAGGATATCGAAGGCGTTTTCGACACTGTCGGCGGGCACGCAGATCACCATGCCGACACCGCAGTTAAAGGTGCGGTGCATTTCCCGCTCGCTGACATTGCCGTGTTTTTGCAGCCAGTCGAACACTGCCGGGCGCTGCCAGCTGTTGGTGTCGATCACTGCTTTGGCGTTGTCTGGCAGCACTCTGGGAATGTTCTCCAGCAGGCCGCCGCCGGTAATGTGTGACAGGGCATGTACCTGACTGTCGCGAATCAGGCGCAGCAGGGGTTTGACGTAGATGTTGGTGGGCGCCATCAGCGCCTCGATCAGCGGCTTGCCGTCCAGCAGTTCTTTGTTGATGTCAGCGCCGGATACTTCAATGATTTTGCGAATCAGGGAATAGCCGTTGGAGTGGGGGCCGCTGGCGGCCAGGCCGATCAGTTTGTCGCCTACGTGCACAGAGCTGCCGTCGATAATTGCTGATTTTTCCACCACGCCGGTGCAAAAGCCCGCCAGGTCGTAGTCTTCACCTTCGTACATGCCTGGCATTTCGGCGGTTTCACCGCCCACCAGGGCGCAGCCCGCCAGTTCGCAACCTTTGCCAATGCCTTCCACTACCGCAGCGGCGGTATCCACATTGAGTTTGCCGGTGGCGTAATAATCCAGGAAGAACAGTGGTTCGGCGCCGCACACCACCAGGTCGTTGACGCACATGGCCACCAGGTCGATGCCGATGGAGTCGTGTACGCCGCTGTCCATGGCCAGACGCAATTTGGTGCCAACGCCATCGGTGCCGGACACCAGTACCGGCTCCCGGTAGCCCGCAGGCAGCTCGCAGAGGGCGCCAAAGCCGCCCAGTCCGGCCATCACTTCCGGGCGGCGGGTGTTTTTGGCAACGTGCTTGATGCGTTCTACCAGGGCGTTGCCGGCGTCGATGTCCACGCCGGCGTCTTTGTAGCTGAGAGGGGTGTTTTGTTGTTCTGTGGTCATTGAATGTGGCCGCGATCGATGTAAATTCAGAAGGCGCGTATTTTATCCAGTTCAGTGCCGCGACACCATCGAAATCGTTTATCCTTTACAATACGCACACGTAACTATTCAACATGCACGCTATAAAAATGGAAAGGATAGATCATTGAAGCTGTTACTCCGCCCAACTCTGGTTTTGTCGCTGTTTTCGTCTTTGCTTGTGTTTGCTGTCAGCGCCCAGGCGGTGCCGGTGAATGACCTGTACCGGGCCGAAATTACCCTTCAAGACAAAAGCAGTAAAGAACGCCAGCGGGCCGAGTCCGAGGGTTTGCGCAGGGTGCTGGTGAAAGTCAGCGGCAACTCAAAAACTGCCAGCCATCCGCAGATACAGGCGGCGATAAAAAGCCCTGGCAAATACGTCAGCGAATTTAGCTACCTGAGTCGCAGCGACGACGATGGCAATCGTCAGGTGGTGGCGGAAGTTACCTATTCCCCGGAAATGGTTGATCAATTGCTGGTCCGCAGTGGTCGGTCTATTTGGCCCGCGGATCGTTCGGAATTGCTGATGTGGATGGTGGTGGATCAGGCCGGTGAAGGCCGCAGCCATGTGTCGCCGGATGCCATGCCATACGTTTACAAGTTGTTACAACGCTCTGCCGCCGAGCGCGGCCAGCCACTGCAACAACCGCTACTGGATTTGGAAGATCACCTCACCCTGTCGGCCAAAGATGCCTGGGCTTTTGATCGGGGGTCTCTGGTCGCCGCTGCCCGCCGTTACAAGGTTCATCAGTGGAGCGTATTGCGCTTTTATGAAACCAGTAACGGACAGTTTCGCGGCACCGTACAGGTAGAGGCGGGGGCTCACAGCGGATTGCAGAACATCAACGCCGACACCCTGGACGAATTGATTCGTAAAGGGGTGGATATTGCCGTGGACCGGGTAGCTGCCGGTGCTACTTTTGTTCGCCAGCACACCGCGGAAGAATTTGCCCTGTTGCTGGAAAATATCAGCAGTTTCGACGATTACCAGGCGGCCATTGAACTGCTGTCCGAACTGAAAATGGTGCGCTCGGTGCGAGTGGCCTCCGCCGTTGGCAATCACCTGGATTTGCGGCTTACCATCGATGGTGGCGCTGCTGGCCTGCTGAGGATTCTCAACCGCAACAAACGTTTGGAGCCTCTGGTAGGTATCGACTCCGCAGCCATCAGCCGTTTTCGCTGGCGTTAACCCCCCGATGACCCGGTTCCCCAGCCAGATGGCATTGAGTGTTTCCCTCGATCGCCAGTGCACCCTGGATAATTTTTACGCTCCCGCAGGTTCTGTATTCGAGCAGGTGATATCTATCCTGCGCGGCTCGCTGATGACTGGGCAGGAGCCCTTTGTGTACCTGTGGGGCAACAGGGGCAGTGGTGTTACCCATCTGGTGCAGGGGGCCTGCCACCAGGCGTTGGCAGCGGGGTTGTCGGTGCAGTACCTGCCTGTTGATGAACTGTTGGAATATCCGCCGCAGGCGCTGTTTGACGGCCTGGAGCAAACAGACCTGGTGTGTGTGGATAACCTCCAGATGATTTCCGGGCAAGGTGAGTGGCAGGAGGCCCTGTTCCATTTGTTTAACGGTATCAAAGCACAGGGCAGTCGCTTGCTGGTGGGAGCCAACGCCAGTCCGGTGCAGGTGCCCATTGAGTTGGCGGATCTGAAATCCCGCCTGGCGTGGGGACTCAGCCTGCAACTGCCAGCCCTGGCTGATGAGCAAAAGGTGTTGCTGCTGCAATTCTGTGCCCGTCAGCGAGGCCTGGAATTGGCAGATGCCCCGGCTCAATACCTGTTCAGCCGCTTGCCCAGAGACATCGGTCAGCTGGTGGTGGCTCTGGATCAACTGGACAAAGCCTCCCTGCAAAGCCAGCGCCGCCTGACCATTCCTTTTATCCGTCAAATATTGCAGTTGTAATCATAATGAGCACTGGCTCACGGCTGTAATCGAAACTCTTCAGTAGCATCAATCCATAACTATCCATAACTATATCCATAACTACGTCATTGCGAGTCGCCGTAGGCGGCGCGGTAATCTCCAGCTACGGAGTATTTATCAAAAGATCGCCACGCTACGCTCGCGATGACGGAAAAGCAAAATAAAAAACAAAGGAGTTTGCCAGCCATGAAAACCAAAACAGTTGCCATCGCCATTGCACTCACCGCAGCCAGCAGCGCTGCCCAGGCGGATACCATATTGGGCCTGTACGCCGGTGTCGGTCAGTGGCAGTCAGAATTAAGTGGTGATGTGGGTGTAACCAGTACCGACTTTTCCAGCCTCGGTTTCGACGAGGAAAACAACAATATGTTTTACCTGGCGCTGGAACACCCGGTGCCGGGCCTGCCCAATATCAAGCTGCAGCGCACCGACCTGTCCACCACCGGCAGCGCCGCCCTGCAGGGCAACGTGCAATTCGACAACGTAATCTTCCCCTCTGGCACCACCCTGGCCACAGAAATCGACCTGGATCACAGCGATGCCACCTTCTATTACGAAGTGCTGGATAACTGGCTCAACCTGGACCTTGGGCTCACCGCCCGCCAGTACAAAGGCCAACTGACCGCCAGCAATAATGATGTAATACCACTGAGCGAAACCGTGGAACTGGACGTGGTTATTCCACTGGTGTACCTGAAAGGCCAGATCGACCTGCCGTTTACCGGCTTTTCCATAAAGGGCGAAGCCAATGCCATCGGCTACAGCGGCGACAGCATCAGCGACCTATCCGCCGCTATCGCCTGGCAGGATGACTTTTTGGTGGCTTTTGATCTGGGGGTAGAATTGGGCTATCGGAGAATGAATCTGGAAATTGATGATCTGGGGGATTTGAATACAGACTTGACCATTGATGGGCCGTATTTATCGTTGAATGCGCATTTTTGATTTTTGTCGCCAGTAGGGAAAACAAAAAGCCGGCAGCTTTTTTTGCCGGTTTTTTTAGGCTTATTAAAAGTGACTGGAGTCATCAGGGTTTTACTTCAATACATTTGTCTCAATACACCTGTCCATCAAAACACAAAGCGCAGTAAAATATCCGCTTTTGATAGCGCGGAACCACCATGCATTTAAACGGCGATCTCGGTGAAAGTTTTGGTCCCTGGGAAATGGGCATGGACGAGCAGTTAATGCCCCATCTGCATCGGGCCAATATCGCCTGTGGCTTTCACGCTTCCGACCCGCTGACCATGTCACGTACGGTGGCATTGGCGGTCGAGCACAACGTGACTGTTGGCGCTCACCCCGGCTACCCGGATTTACAGGGTTTTGGTCGTCGTTCGATTCCCTGTAGCCACAGCGAAATTATTGCTTTAGTTACTTACCAGGTGGGGGCGTTGGCAGCTATCGCTTATCGCCACAACGCTAGCTTGGCTTATGTTAAACCTCACGGCGCTCTGTATAGCGACATGATGGCCGATGACAGGGTCTGTTCTGCAGTGATGGAGGCAGTAGCCAGTTGTGCCGGTGATCTCTCTCTGGTGATGTTGTCCACTGCTGAAAATTCTCACTATCTGCAAATGGCTCAGCCTCTGGGTTTGTCCCTGGAGTTCGAGTTATTTGCCGACCGCGCTTACGGTGACGATGGTCGCTTGATGCCACGCAGCCAGCCCGGTGCGGTGCTGCAGAACAGCAAGCAAATTGTTGAACGGGTGGAGCGATTGTTGGCCAGTGGTGAGCTGATCAGTGCTAATGGCACCCCGCTGCGGTTACAGGCCGATACCCTGTGCGTACACGGTGATAACCCCGAAGCGGTGAACATAGCTCGCCGGTTGCGTCAATTGCTGGACAATTGATGGCGACGAACTACCCCAAAATCATTGCCGCCGGTGAAGAAGCGGCACTGGTTTATCTGGAGGATCGGCCCAGTGACGTTCTGTTATCCCGCATCCAGCAGCTGTGTACAAACATTGAGCAAGCTCGGCCTGAGTGGTTGGTGGAGTTGGTGCCATCCTTCACATCGCTGATGGTTTATTACGATGTCTTGCATGCGGATTTTGCTCAGGTGCAAGAACAGCTAAAGGATTTTCTTGAGGATGCCGGACGGCCCATCGATTCTGCCGCCGGCAGAACTTTGGAACTGCCGGTCTACTACGGCGATGAGGTGGCGCAAGATATCGACCGGGTAGGTGCAATCACCGGCCTTGGTCGCGAGCAAATTATTCACTTTCACACCAGCATTGAACTGCGGGTATATGCCCTGGGGTTTCGCCCGGGCTTTGGTTTTATGGGGTCGTTGCCAGAACAGTTGCGGGTGCCGCGCCTGGATACGCCGCGCCAACAGGTGCCCAAAGGAGCAGTCGCCATCGCCGAAGCGCAGGCAGCGGTTTATCCGGATGTCAGCCCCGGCGGTTGGAATATCATTGGTCGCTGTCCCATCCCCATGTTTGATAGACAATCCGCCCAGCCTGCCACTTATTTAAGTGTGGGGGATCGGGTGCAATTTGTGTCGGTGGACCGCCAGCAGTTTTTGCGGCTCGCCCAACAGCATGGGGGTGAGGTATCGCTCTGACGATTATTTCACCCGGTGTGCTGGCCATGGTGCAGGACGCGGGACGGTTGGGTAGCCAGCATCTCGGTGTTGGTGTTGGTGGACCTATGGATGCCCATGCCTTTGCCTGGGGCAATCGTCTGCTGGGTAATGCACCTGATGCAGCTCAAATTGAACTGTGCTTCGGCAATTTCCACGCCCGTTTTGAAGCCGCCACCTGGATCGCCCTGAGCGGTGCGGATTTGGATTGGCGTCTGGATGGTAAGCCGCTGGTTCCCTGGGCCAGCTATCGGGTGCAGCCCGGCAGTGAACTGCGAGCGGGGATGGCCAGCGCAGGCGTGCGTGGTTATCTGGCCGTGGCCGATGGCTGGCAGCTGCCTCTGGTGTTTGGCAGCTGCGCCACGGTAATCGGAGATCGCCTGGGTGGTTTGACGGAGGGCAGGCCGTTGCAGGCGGGGGACAGGTTGGCCTGCAATAACAGTGATAGTCGTTCAGCTGCTTTTGGCGGCCATCGGGTACCGCAAAAATTTATACCGGACTTTGGCGCTGCTATTACATTGAGGGTGGTGCCCGGCAATCAGTTTGAGCAATTTTCAACCCCCTGTCGCCAGCAGTTTTTTGCCCAGGAATACCAGCTCAGCAACCGCTGTGACCGCATGGGTTGCCGTATGGATGGGGAACCCATGGCCGATGTGCCCGCCAGTATGGTGTCGGAGGCGGTGCCGCTGGGTGCCATCCAGGTTCCCAGTGATGGCTTGCCCATTGTGTTGCTGAACGACCGCCAGACCATCGGTGGCTACCCAAAACTGGGTTCGGTTTACCAGGTGGATTTGCCCAGACTGGCCCAGTGCAGGCCGGGGGACAAGGTGAATTTTGTAGAAGGCAGTTTGCAACAAGCGCAAGCGGGGTTGCGGGAGTTTAAGCGCTTTTTTGCCGTGCCGTAGTGCTGAACCTTGGCTAGGAGGTGTGAACATTCCCTGGTCTCTTTATTGCGGGTAAGCGCAGTGGAAGCCGGGTTACAGTAATTCCTCGTCCAGCAACTCCCGCTCAATATTGCCGCCGCTGTTTTCCGGTTCCACCGGCAGGTGTTCGTGGCGGAAAATTTCGAAAATGGCACCGGGGAAGCGGGCGCTGACACGTTTGCCGGTTTTGGGGTCGACGCGAACCTGTACCAAACCGTCCGGTTGGCTGCGGGGTAGGTCCTCAACGCCCCTCAGTGCGGTGCGCATAAAGTCGATCCAGATGGGCAGGGCCGCGGACCCGCCGTATTCGTTTCTGCCCAGTGAGTTGTTGTTGTCGAAGCCCACCCAGGCGGTGGCGACAATGTGGGGGCTGTAGCCGGAAAACCAGGCGTCTTTGGCGTCGTTGGTGGTGCCGGTTTTGCCAGCGATGTCATTGCGTTTGAGTTGTTTGGCTTTGACGCCGGTGCCTTTGCGGATCACGTCTTTCAGTATGGAGTCCATGATGTAAGCCACCCGGGGCTCCACCACCCGTTCTGCTGTGCGGGGTTCGGGTTTTGGTGCAGATTGCTCGCCATTGCCGTCAGTGTCTGGCTGCTCTGGTTCAGTTTGCTCGGGACTGTCGCTGTTGGCCCACTGATCCAGGTCCAGTTGCTCCAGTTCCTGTTCTATTTGTTCCAGCTGTTGTTGTTCCAGTTGTTGTTCCAGTTGTGCCTCATCTTCTGTTTCTGCCGCGTCTTTGCTGACGGTATTGTCGGGAACCCGTGTCGGGTTGGCCTGGAAAAGAACATTGCCATAGACGTCTTCGATGCGGTCGATCAGGTAGGGCTCCACCAGGTAGCCGCCGTTGGCAAATACCGCATATCCCCTGGCGATCTCTATAGGGGGCAGAGCGTGGCTGCCCAGCGCCATGGTGTAGTTGTCGGGCAGGGCGTTGGGGTCAAAGCCAAAACGCGCCACCCCGTCAATGGCCGCTTTCAGGCCAATGGTGCGCAGCAGGCGGATGGAGACGGTATTGAGGGATTTGTACAGCCCTTTGCGCAGGCGGGTTTCACCGTACACCTCGCCGTTGTCGTTTTCTGGCTTCCAGTAGCCCTCCAACAGGCTGTCTTCCATGGAGATGCTGGCGCCGCTGACGGTGGATGCGGCGGTCATGCCACTATTGAGAGCAGCGGTGTATATAAAAGGTTTGAAGTTGGAACCGGGCTGGCGTTTTGCCTGGGTCACCCGGTTGTACTGGCTTTGGTCGAAATCAAAACCGCCCACCAGGGACTTGATGGCGCCATCCTGGGGCGACAGCGCTACCAGCGCTGACTGGGCGGTGGGTATTTGCGACAGGGCCCAGCTGCCATCCGATTTTTGTCTGAGGCGCATCAGGTCGCCAACGGCAAATTCATCGATGGTGTTTTTCAGCTTGCGGTAGCGGTTGGTGGTAATAAATCCACGCACTTCTTTGAGGTCGTCTTCCCAGGTGAGGGTGATGTCTTCGCCGGTTTTGCTCAGCAGGGTGATCTGCTGTTCATCTACGGCACTGACGATGGCGGGAGCCAGGTCGCCCACTATTGGCGTGTCCTTGAGAATGTCGGGCCATTCGGCAGGGTCGCTGAATTGTCGCTCCGGCCCCCGGTAGCCGTGGCGCCAGTCGTAGGTGGTGAGGCCGTTGCGCAGCGCGCGGCGGGCGCTCTTTTGCAGCTCACTGTCGATAGTGGCATAAACCCGCAGGCCATCGTTCATAAGATCAATGGGGTTGTCCTGGTACGCCTCGCTGCGATTGAGGTTGGCGATAATTTGTTTGGCTTCCAGGCGTACCATCTCCGATACATAAGGGGCGTTGAGCTCGGTTTGGGGGCCGTGATAGCGAGCGGTCACCGGCTCGGCCACTGCCAGGTCATATTCTTCCCGGGTGATGTAACCCAGGGGGGACAGCATGCGGGACAGAATCCAGTTGCGGCGTTCCAGTGATTCTTCCGGGCTGTTGATGGGGTTTTGCCGAGAGGGGGACTGGAACAACACCGCGATCATGGCGGTTTGTGCCAGACTCAGCTCATCAATGGGCTTGCCGTAGTAGACGTTGGCCGCTGCCTCCACACCGTAGGCGCGTTTGCCGAGGAACATTTTGTTGGCGTAGAGAGAGAATATTTCCTCTTTGGTCAACTCGTCCTCAATTCGAAATGACAACAGGATTTCGTTGAACTTGCGGGTGAATTCCTTTTTCTTGGTCAGGAAGAAATTGCGCGCTACCTGCATGGTCAATGTGCTGCCACCGCCCTGGCGCTCGCCACTTTTCACTATTTGCCAAACTGCCCGCCCCAGGCCCCGGGGGTCGATGCCCTTGTGCTCAAAAAAGCGGCTGTCTTCCGCCGCAAGTATGGCGTGCACCATATGTTTGGGAATGTCTTCATAGGCTATCGGGTTGCGTCGTTGTTCACCAAATTCGCCAATCAGTTGCGAATCTTGTGAATAAATTCGCAAAGGTGTTTGCAGTTTTACCGTTTTCAGGGTTTCAACGGTGGGTAATTTGGGGCTAAGGTATAGGTAAAGGCTGGCCGCTATTAGCAGTATGCCGCCGATTCCGGCGATAGTGAGGCGAATTAGAGAGCCGATTAGCGGTTTTGAGGGTAACTTCATCTGTTTCTGATGTGATTGGGCGTAAAGGCCGCTCATTATAGAGGCAGCATCGGTGATAAACAAAAATGCTTGCATTGTTGCGGCAAGTAATTAAAGTTGTTTATCGCAATGTCACATAACCCACGGATAAGAAAATAAAAATGGGATTACTACAGTTCTTGGATAAACGGCCAAAAAACCTGTTGGGGTTGGATATTACTTCCTCGGCGGTCAAGCTGTTGGAGCTCAGTGGCAGCCGTGACCGGCTCCGCGTGGAGAGCTACCTGGTGCGACCTCTGCCACCCAATACCGTTGTGGAAAAAAATATCAACGATGTCAGCGCCCTGGCAGATAATATTCGCAAGCTGCTCAACCAGTCCCACTGCAAACTCAAGGATGTAGCGGTATCGGTGTCGGGTTCATCGGTGATTACCAAGGTGATTGAGGCGCCCTCTGGCCTCAGCGACCAGGGTATGGAAGCTCATATTGCCCTGGAAGCGGATCAATACATTCCCTATCAATTGGATGAAGTGGCCATCGACTTTGAGGTGCTCGGCCCCTCGGAAAGCAACCCGGACCAGGTGGATGTGCTGCTGGCGGCCTGCCGTAAAGAGAACATTGATCAGCGCTCTGAGGCGCTGGCGGAAGCCGGGCTCACTCCGCGCGTTGTAGATGTAGAGGTGTACGCGGTAGAGCGCGCCTTCAATCTGCTGTCCCAGGGTGACCAGGATATGCAGAGTCAGGTAGTGGCCATTGCCGATATCGGCGCCACCATGCTGACTCTCAGCGTATTGGTGGATGGCAAAACCGTTTACACTCGGGAGCAGCTGTTTGGCGGCAAGCAGGTGACTGAGGAAATTCAGCGCCGCTACGGTCTTTCTGTGGAAGAAGCAGGTCAGGCCAAGAAGCAAGGCGGCTTGCCGGAGGATTACCAGTCTGAAATCCTCGACCCCTTTAAAGAAGCCCTGATCCAACAAATCTCCCGCTCTTTGCAATTCTTCTTCTCCTCCAGCCAATACAACTACGTCGACCAACTGGTGCTCGCCGGTGGTGTCGCCGCCATGGAAGGGCTGCGGGATGAAGTGGAAGAAAAGCTGGGGCTGCCCACCATGGTCGCCAACCCCTTTACCGGTATGTCGGTGTCCAAAAACGTCAATGCAGTGGCCTTGGCGAATGACGCTCCGGCCATGCTGGTAGCGGCAGGACTTGCGCTGAGGAGTTTTGAGTAATGGCATTGATTAACCTACTCCCCTGGCGTGAGGAACTTCGCCAGGAGAAGCAAAAAGAGTTTCTCAGTATTCTGATGCTGGTGCTGATTGTTGCCCTGGTTGCCGGCTTTGCCTGGCACTCGGTCGTCAAAGGGCAAATTGAAAATCAGCAAAGCCGCAACAAAATGCTGCAAGACAACATCAAGCTTCTGGAAAACGATCTCAGAGAGATCAATGCCCTGGAAGAAAAGAAAAAGCTGTGGCTGGCCCGTATGGATGTAATCCAGGGGTTGCAGAGCAACCGGGCTGAAGTGGTGAAAGTATTCGACCAGTTTGCCCGCGCCGTGCCCGATGGCGCTTTTTTGTCGGAGATGGTGTTGGCCAACGAAACTTCAGTTTCCCTGAAAGGCTTTGCCGAGTCCAACGCCCGGGTGTCTGCGTTTATGCGTCGCCTGGACGAATCGGAGAAGTTCGACAAGGCGGGCTCTCTGACCATGGGCAAGGATGAAACCCTGGGGGAGGACGGCACCCAATTCGAATTCAAGGCCCAGGTGGTCAAGCCCGCTTCCCTGGCAGAAGATGGCAGCGGTTCAGGAAATAATAACAATGGAGGGGAAGGCTAATGGCATTGTCTGACTCCATACAGGAGATGAAAAACTTCGATACCTCGGAGTTGACCCTGGAAAATATTGGTATCTGGCCAGTGGCTTACAAAGCCATTGCTTTGTTGTTTGTGGTTGCTCTGGTACTGGGGGGTACTTATTACCTCTATATCGGCGATATGAACACCCAACTGGCCTCGGAAAGCCGCAAAGAGCAACAGCTAAAGAAAGACTATAAAAAGAAAGCCTTTGACGCCGCCAACCTGGAGGCTTTGAAAGTGCAGATGGCAGACCTTGAAGAATCCTTTAAAAACCTCAAGAGCCAATTGCCCAAAGACACCGACATCCCCGATCTGGTGGATGAAATCTACGATGCCGGTCGCGGTAGCAGCGGTGTGGTGGCCAAGGTTGAGATGAACCCGGAGAGAGACGCCGAGCTGTTTATCGAGCAACCTATGGATGTGATAGTTGAAGGTGGCTACCACGATTTTGGCTCTTTCGTCAGCACCATATCTGCACTCTCCCGTATTGTTACTCTGCACGATTTCAAAATCGCCCCTGTCGGTGACAACAGCAGCCTGCTGCGCATGGAGATCAAAGCGAAAACCTACCGTTATAAAGCCGAGGAGGGAGAAGAATAATGAGCCCCTTTATTCGACGACTTTATCTTCGACTGTCCCTGCCTCTGGCGGCACTGCTGTTGACCGCCTGCGGTGGTGATGGCAACCACCAGGATTTGAAGCAGTATATGGCTGAGCAAAAACAGCAGACCGGAGGTGATATTCCGCCGCTGCCTACCGCACAGCCCTACAAAACCGCCAAGTACGATGCTTTTTTGCTGCGCAGCCCGTTTGAGGAACCAGAGGTAATTATTGCCGGCATGGTGCGGCGAGGCCCAACAGGTTCACGTGCGGTGAAGCCGAATGAAAACCGGGTGCGTGAGTATCTGGAGGATTTCAGCTTTTCGGCACTGAGCATGATGGGTTCCATAAATATGAAAGGCCAGACATGGTCATTGCTGGATGATGGCACCGGGACGATTCACCGGGTCAAAGTAGGCAACTATGTGGGCAAAAACCATGGGCGCATTACGTCTATTAGCAGGGACAAAATGCAAGTGATTGAAATCGTCTCCGACGGCAAGGGTGGCTGGCTGGAAAAGCCGCGCACCCTGTCGTTAGAGGTCAAGGAATAATCCGGTTGGGGAAGTTGGTATGAATAGGCATAAAAACAAAACAATTAGCACTCTATTTGCTGCTCTGGCCTGTTGGGTAACGTCACTTGTGGCGGCTGCCGAGCCGGTGACTCTGGACAAGGTGGATTTTGCTTCCCTGCCCGGTGATCGCTTCCAGGTGGTAATGACGTTCTCCGATACGCCACCGGAGCCCAGTGATTTGGCAATGGCTGATCCGGCGCGCCTGGTGATGGATTTCCCCGGTGTGCAAAGCCAATTGGAGCAAAAGCGTTACTCACTGTCGTTTGAAAACGCCCGCAGCTTCACCGCGCTAAGTGCCGGTGAACGCACCCGTGTGGTGTTGAGCATGCAACAGATGGTGCCCTATCAGTCACGGGTGGATGGCAATGTGCTTACCCTGGAAGTTGGCGCCTCTGCCAGCCAGGTAGCGGAAGTGGCGCAAGCGGCCAAAGTGCATACATCCGGTTACAACGGTGATGTCAGTGGTTCGGTGTCCGTTGCCAACGTCGATTTTGAACGTGGCGAAGGTGGTGAGGGCCGGGTGATCATCGATCTGTCTGACGCCAACGTCAATATTGACATCAACCAGGTGGGCAATGAAATTCAAGTGAATTTTTACCAGACGGCGCTGCCGGGCGACCTGGATCGCCGCCTCGATGTGGTCGATTTTGCCACCCCGGTGAAATCCATTGACAGCACTCGTCGCGGCTCCACCACTCACGTGGCCATCGGCGCCCTGGGTGAGTACGAGTATTCCGCTTATCAGGTGGATACCCAGTACGTGATTGAAGTGAAACCTCTGACCCCTCGCGAGTTGGAAGAACAGCGCAATAAATTTGCCTACAATGGCGAAAAAATGACCCTGAACTTTCAGGATATATCCGTTCGCGCGGTATTGTCACTGATCGCTGATTTTGGTGGCATAAATATTGTTGTCTCCGATGCGGTGGATGGCAGTACCACCTTGAACCTTACGGATGTGCCCTGGGATCAGGCCCTGGACGTTATCCTCAAAAACAAAGGCCTGGACAAGCGTCAGGAAGGCAACGTTATGCACGTTGGCCTGGCGGAAGATATCGCCGAGCAGGAGCGCCTGCAGGTAGAGGTCAACAAGCAACTGCAGGAGTTGGCGCCGCTGCGTACCGAGTATGTACGTATCAGCTATGCCAATGCGGAAGAACTGTTTGCACTTTATCGCGGTGAAAGGGCGGAAAGTGCCGATGGCACTTTGGATCGCGGCGACCTGAAAGTGGATTCTCGCACCAACACCATTATTATTACCGATACCGAAGAAAATATTGCCGAATTCCGTCGCCTGGTGAAAGAGCTGGATATCCCTATCCGCCAGGTAAGAATCGAAGCGCGTATTGTTACCGCCAATACGGATTTCCGTGAGGAGCTGGGTGCCCAGTGGCGCTTTGGTGGTGCGGCCAGCTTTAATGGCAATACCGTTGGCGCTGGTGGTGACGCTGGCAGTTTTGCTTCCAGCGATGGCGACGGCGGTGGCGGTGGCGTATTGAACTTTTTTGAAAATGGCCTCGGTGGTGGTGATTTAACACTTACAGAGCTGGTTGGTGTAGATCTTGGTGTCAATGAGCCCACTGGCAGCTTTGCTTTGGCGTTCTTGTCTGATAACGCCTTTTTGGACCTGGAACTGAGTGCCCTGGAAGAAGCGGGTCACGGTGAAGTGGTTGCCCAACCCAGTGTGACTACTGGTGACAAGCAGGAAGCCATGATTCGCACCGGTCAGGAGGTGCCCTTCCTGGAAGCCACTTCCAGTGGTGCTGCCAGTCTTCAGTTCAGGGAAGCACTATTGCAATTGCAAGTAACCCCGCAGATTACCCCGGACAATCGTATCAATATGGATCTGCTGATTACTCAGGACGCGGTAAGTGGTCAGGCCATCGGTCTTGCTAACAGTACAGTGCCGATCATTGATGTCACCAGCATTGAAACAACTGCTCTTGTGGGTGATGGTCAGACTATTGTACTGGGCGGTATTTTTCAGTTGGATGAACGCACGGATACTCGCAAGGTGCCGTTGCTGGGCGATATTCCGTTTGTGGGTAGATTGTTCCGCAACGAAACCGAGCGTTATGAAAAAACGGAAATCCTGATTTTTATCACGCCAAAAATTATCGATGATGCGCTAAATCAGTAAACGCGCTAAGCAAATAAAAAAACCGGAGCTCAGTCTCCGGTTTTTTTATTTGCAGTGCTCCATGGTGGCTGTTAGTTTTGCACCATGAAATACGCCAATAATATTTTTCTGGTCGGCCCTATGGGTACTGGCAAAACCACCATTGGCCGTCAACTGGCCAACCATCTGCGTATGTGCTTTCTCGATCTCGATCAGGAGATTGAGGAGCGCTGCGGTGCGGATATTCCCTGGATTTTTGATGTGGAAGGTGAGCAGGGCTTTCGCCTGAGGGAATCCCAGGTGCTTGAAGACCTGGTTGCAGACAAAGGCATGGTGCTCGCCACGGGTGGTGGGGCAGTGCTGGCGGAAAAAAATCGTCAATTACTCAAGCAGCACGGCGTAGTGGTGTACTTGAGTTCCACCTTGGAGCAGCTGTTGGAACGCACCCAAAAAGACCGCAAACGCCCCTTGCTGCAAGTGGATGATCCCCGCCAGGTGTTGGAACGCCTGATGCAAGAGCGGGAGCCGCTTTATCAGGATGTGGCGGATATTGTGATTACCTCCCGCAATCAACGCCCCCAGGTGGCTGCGGAAGAGTTGGCAGAGCAACTGCAAGCCTATATTTGACGACCCCGCCCTGCTGCGCTGTGGTAAAGTGGCGCCCCCATTATCGAGTTTTCTGGTATTTCCAATTCATGCGAACCCTTACCGTTGATTTGGCTGATCGCAGCTATCCGATTCATATTGGCACAGCATTGTTGGCTGATCCGGGCAGTTACAGCCCCTATATTCGTGGTCAGCGCGTCTGCGTTGTCAGCAACACCGCAGTGGCTCCGCTGTATCTGGCTGGGCTCAAAAACGCACTGGGCGCCTATCAGGTAGATGAGGTAATCCTGCCAGACGGCGAGCCCTACAAAAACCTCGACACGCTCAACCGGGTTTTTACCACCTTGCTGGAAAAACAGCACAACCGCCAGACCACCTTGATCGCATTGGGTGGCGGCGTGGTGGGGGATATGACCGGTTTTGCCGCAGCCTGCTACCAGCGAGGCGTGGATTTTATCCAAGTGCCCACCACCTTGCTGGCCCAGGTGGATTCATCGGTGGGGGGCAAAACTGCTGTCAATCATCCCATGGGCAAAAACATGATTGGTGCGTTTTACCAGCCCAGGGCGGTGATCATCGATACCGATGTACTGGCCAGCTTGCCAGAGAGGGAGTATGTGGCCGGTGTTGCGGAAGTCATTAAATATGGGGCGATCAACGATGGCGATTTTTTCCAATGGCTGGAGGAAAACAGCCAGCAACTGTTAAATCGTGACAGGCAGGCGCTGGTCTACGCCATTGAGTGCTCTTGTCGCAATAAGGCAGATATCGTCAGCCAGGACGAACGTGAAGGTGGTGTACGGGCGTTGCTGAATTTTGGTCATACCTTTGGCCACGCCATTGAAGCAGCCGGGGAATACAAGGAGTGGTTGCACGGTGAAGCGGTGGCAGCGGGTATGGTGATGGCAGCGGATTTGTCAGTGCGCCTCGGTTGGCTGCCTGCCGAGCAGCTGGAGCGATTGAGCCAGTTAATACAGCGGTTTGGTCTGCCGGTGGCTGCACCTCTGCATTTTCCCACTGATCAGCTGCTGGAACTGATGGCCGTCGACAAAAAAGCCACTGACGGTGGCCTGCGTCTGGTGTTGTTAAAAGCCATCGGCGATGCGGTGGTTACCACCGACTACCATCGTGACCAGCTGTGCGAAACTCTTAACTCTATCCGTATTTAATTGTGTATTGCTATGACTGAGTCGACTCCTGTTGAATCGAACGTTGAATTAAAAAATGACCGTTTTCTGCGCGCCCTGATGCGTCAACCGGTGGATGTGACTCCGGTATGGATGATGCGTCAGGCCGGGCGTTATTTGCCAGAGTATCGCGCTACCCGGGCCAGGGCTGGGGATTTTATGTCCCTGTGCCAGTCACCGGAACTGGCCTGTGAAGTCACTTTGCAACCCCTGGAACGCTACCCTCTGGATGCTGCCATTCTGTTTTCAGACATTCTTACCATACCCGATGCCATGGGCTTGGGGCTGTATTTTGAAACCGGTGAAGGTCCGAGATTTCGCAAGCCCGTGCAAACTGCCGCAGCGGTGGAAGCGCTGCAAGTGACAGATACCGAACGAGATTTACCCTATGTCACTGCCGCTGTTCGCACCATTCGCCGAGAGCTCAATGGTCGTGTGCCGTTGATTGGTTTTTCAGGCAGCCCATGGACACTGGCCACCTACATGGTTGAAGGGGGCAGCAGTCGCGATTGGGCGCGTACCAAGCAGATGTTGTATCAGCAACCGGAAGTGCTGCATTTATTGCTGTCGAAGCTGGCGGATTCAGTCACCGAATACCTCAACGCCCAGATTGCCGCCGGTGCCCAGGCGGTACAGATTTTCGATAGCTGGGGTGGAGCGTTGTCGCACAGTGCCTATGAAGAGTTTTCACTGGCCTATATGAAACGCATTGTGGCTGGGCTCAGCAAGGAATCTGAAGGCCGCGAAGTGCCGGTAATACTGTTTACCAAAGGTGGTGGTCAGTGGTTGGAAACGATGGCTGACAGCGGCTGTTATGCCCTGGGGCTGGATTGGACCACCGATATTGGCCAGGCTCGTCAGAGAGTGGGTGACCGCGTGGCCTTGCAGGGCAATATGGACCCGGCGGTGTTGTATTCATCGCCCGAGCGCATACGTCAGGAAGTGGGACAAATTCTGGCCGGTTTTGGTCGACACAGTGGTCATATTTTTAATCTGGGCCATGGTATCACCCCGTCGGTAGATCCCACCTGTGCAGGAGCATTTGTTGACGCAGTTCACGAATTGTCTGCGACTTATCATGCAGCTTCTGATCAGTGAATCCCACTTAAGCATTAAATGTGACCGGTTAACTCTACTACCTTTGTTTTGGTTGGTTAACTATCTACCCTTGGCATTGTCAAAGAAATACTTTGTCGGTGGTATGTCCCACCGCAGGGTTGAACAGTCACCAAGATAGTCAGTTGCCATGAGTATCAAGCCGGTTCAAGTCAATGTGAACGAGCTGCAGTTGGGTATGTTTGTATCCGGGCTCGATCGTCCCTGGACCCAGACTCCGTTTCCAATTCAGGGGTTTCTGGTACGTTCTTCGCTGGATGTAGAAAACCTTCGCGCCTACTGCGATTACGTTTATATCGACGTCACCAAAGGCCGTTCGGCGGCCCCCGCGAAGCCCAGCCCAGTTCCGCGTATACACCGCGGCGAGGTGCCGGATAAAAAGCTGAAAGCGCCACCTGCCCGCCCAGCGGCTGCCAAATCCGCCACTTCCGCAAACCGGGTTGGTCAGGTTCCCCTGAAAGTGCAGTACGGTGTCTATCGTACCGTAACGCCCATGCGCAAAGAGCTGGTTCAGGCCAACCGCGCTTTTAATACCCTCAAAGGCAACCTGAGCCTGTTTGCCAAGCAGCTGTCCAAAGGCAAACAGATCGATTACGACACCGTGCGCCGTTCCGTCAATTCCATGGTAGACAGCGTGCTGCGCTGCCCGGATGCCTTTACCTGGCTGATGCGCCTGCGTCGCAAAGATCAGGAAACCTACGATCACAGCTTGCGATCTGCTCTGTGGGCGGTGCAGTTTGCCCGCTTTATCGGCACCTCGAAAGCCGATATTCAAACCCTCTGCACCGCCACTTTGCTGAAAGATATTGGCAAAATGCGTTTACCCAAAGAGCTGCTGCAAAAGACCAACCGCAGCCCTGAGGAAGAACACCAGTACCGCCGCTTTGTGGAGTACGGCATAGAGATGCTGCGCAATACTCATCAGGTGGAAGCGAAAGTGATTTCCGTGGTGCGTCACCACTGCGAGCGCTTTGACGGCAGTGGCTACCCGGAAGGTCTGATTGGCAGCAAAATTCCCCTGTTGGCGCAGATGTGTGGTATCGCCACGGTGTACGATGCCATTTCCAATCCCCGGGAATCCGCCAAACCGGTGGCCGCCTCCCGAGCCATCAGTCTGATCTACAACATGCGTGACCGCCAGTTCCGCGAAGATCTGGTGTTGCAGTTTATTCAATCCATTGGCTTGTATCCCACGGGCACAATGGTTGAGTTGACTACCGGTGATATTGGTGTGGTGGTAGAACAGGATCAGGACTCACGCCTGACTCCCAAAATTGCTCTGCTGGCTAACCGTCAGGGTGATGGCGAGAAAATCGTTGTCGACCTCAAGGACCAAAAAGCGGTTACTGCGATTCTGGAACAGCGCCAGCAGTTAATGCGTACACCTGGCAAAGTGGCCATTGCCCGCGATCTTGAGCCCTCCCGCTTTGATTTCGATGTCACCGACCTGACGCCGGAATTTCTGCAGCCCAAAGCGGAGTTTGCAGGTGGTGTCTTGGGTAGCCTGAAAGAGCGGCTGCTGCGGCGTTAAAGGTTTTCTTTGCGCCGCAATCTACTTAGGTTGTAACCCAGTTAGGTTGCAACCCCTAGTACCTCCCCCATTTTTACCCCTCTGCCCCGGCTCAATTGCTGGTGCCAGTGCATGGCGTCTTTTTCAAACAGCATAATCACCGTTGAGCCAAAGTTAAAGTGACCCAATTCATCTCCTTTATTCAGGGTGATTGCGGTTTTGCTGTCAAACGTTTGCTCAATTACAGCCTGTGGGTTGGGGGTAAATTGACCCTGCCAGACTGTGCCAATGCCAGCCACCAGCATGGCCCCCACCAGAACGATAGCCACTTTGCCAACCGGTGTTTGAAACAGGCACACCAAGCGCTCGTTGCGGGCGAATAGCCCCGGAATATGAGTGGTGGTGGCTCTGTTGACAGAAAACAGGTGCCCTGGAATATAGCGGCTGTGCAGCAGTTGGCCATCAACGGGCATATGTACCCGGTGGTAATCCTTTGGGGACAGGTAGATGGTGGTAAAAGCCCCTTGTTCAAACAGGCTGGCATCCTGTTCGCTGCCCAGCAGGGCGTTGGCGGCAAAGGTTTTGCTCTTTGCCTGTATCAACTGGTCGCCCTGCAAGTAACCAATCTGGCTGATGGTGCCATCCGCCGGGCTGGTAATGGCATTGCTGCTGGTATCCAGAGGGCGTACATCCGGCTTTAACTGGCGGGTAAAAAAGGCATTGAAACAAGGGTAATGTTCCAGGTCTTGCTGCAGCGCTTCTTCCATATTGATGTCATAAGCCGCTACAAAGCGTTCAATCAGCCAGCGTTTGAGCCACGGTGTTTCGCTGTCGGCGAGCCTGGCGATCAGCCGCGACAGGCTGTGCTGGGGCAACAAACGCTGCAATGCGGCAAACAATTCGCCGGGCAGGTTTTTAAGGGCAGGGTTCTGCAACGGTGTTGCCACAGTTATATCTCTACCGGTGTGTCATTGCGATTGCCCCAATCGGACCAGGATCCGGGATAAGCCCGTATGCGAGGATAACCGAGAATTTTTGCCACCAGGTAAGTAAATCCGGAACGGCGGTGGGTCTGGCAGTGAGTGACAATATCTTTGTCTGCGGTGAGTCCCAATTGCTGCAGTATGTCTTTGGCGTCTTCCCGCAGGCGCAAACTGTTATTGGGGTCCATCAGATTGGTCCATTCGCAATTGATGGCACCGGGAATACGGCCACCGCGCTGAGCCAGCACCTTGGTGCCGTTGTATTCGCCGGGGCTGCGGGCGTCCCAGATGGCAAAGTCGTCGTTATCCAGGCTGGCCATAATATCCTCGGCGCTGACAAGCTGGTTCTGATCTATGGTGACAGCGACCGGCTGGCTTTGTGCCTCACAGGTTCCGGTTTCTGTATCTAGGCCTTCGCTGCGCCAGGCGTGAATACCGCCATTTAGATACGAGCAATTGCGGTGGCCGACAACGTCCAGCGTCCAGATAAAGCGTCCGGCCCAGCCGCCGCCCTCGTCGTCGTAGCAGATGACGTGGGTATCAGGAGTCAGGCCCAGGCGGGTAAACAGGGCATCCAGTTGTTCTTTGTGGGGCAGTCGTCCCGGCGCGGGTGGCTCACCCAATATCAATTCTTTGGGAGCAACGTGTACTGCGCCGGGAATATGGCCGAGGCTGTATTGCTCGTCGGAACAAAGGTCAACAATCAGCAGGTTTTGGTTGTGCAGATGTTGTTGAAGTTCGGCGGCTTCAATCAGCAAAGGTAAAGTCATGGAAATTTCCGAAATTGGTGAGTGATAGGGGGACGGAGTATAGCAGCGCAGTCAGAGTTTGAATTACTCTCAAAGGATTCAACCTACAAACTTCCTAATATCCGTCGATAGCTTTCCAGCCGCTGTGAGGAGATTTCACCCCGTTGTTCCGCGGCCAGCAACGCACAGCCGGGTTCTTGTTCATGGCGACAGTCGCGAAACTGGCAGTGACCGAGCAAGGGGCGCAATTCGACAAAGCCCTCGGCCACTTGCCGAGGTTCCAGATGCCAGAGGCCAAATTCGCGAATGCCGGGGGAATCAATCAGGCGGCCTCCGCCGTTCAAGTGAAACAGCCGCGCAGTGGTGGTGGTGTGGGTACCTTTGGCGCGTGCTTCAGAAAGCTCGCCAACGGCGGCGTTGGCCTCTGGCAGCAAGGCGTTGATCAATGACGATTTGCCCACACCTGATTGCCCCACAAACACACTGGTGTGGCCGGCCAGCATGTGTTGTAAAGGTTGCAGGCTGGCTTCGGTGGTGTCTTTGGCGGATAGTGTCAGCAGCGTGTAGCCCAGCTTTTGGTAAGGGGTGACCAGTGCTTTTGTGGCCTGCCCGGATTCACCGTTGAGCAGGTCGCACTTATTGAGCAGCAGAATGGCCTCTATGTTCTGGTTTTCCGCCGCCACCAGATAGCGATCAATCAGGTTGGCGAAAGGCTCTGGTTCCGCTGCCACGACAATAAAAATGCGATCGATGTTGGCCGCTACCGGTCGCAGGGCGCCGCGGTTGTCTGGCCGGTAAAGAGCGGATTGGCGCGGTTGTGTGGCGACAATTATGCCATTGTCATCATTGTTGCTGGCGCGCCAGGCCACTTCGTCGCCGGTGACTACCGTGCCGATATTGGCACGCAGGAAACAGCGTTTTAACGTGCCGGGTTGCCCATGAGGTTCTACATCCGCCTGTGCGCCGTAGCGGGAAATAACAGTGCCCGGTTGCTCCGGCCCCAATTGACTGTCATCTGGCAATTGTGCGTTGTTTTGCTGGGCTCGTTTGGCGCGCTGCTGTTGACTGTGTTGAACCCGGCGCTGTTGGTTTTTGGTGAGCTTGCGAGCCATAGATGGGACGGATATTTACCTTGAAAGCCTGTAAGGATATAGCATAATCCGGGGGAGGGATATGGAGACGCCGATGCTCGCCGATCTGTTGGAACAAGTAAAAGACCTGCTGTTGCCGCTGTCGCTGATCGCCATGGTGTTATTGGCGCTGTGGTTTGGCCATTGGCTATTGTTGCGCCGCTCTGGTGTTCATTCCGGCAATCACATGGCGCGCCAGCTGAGCTTTATGGTGTTGGTGGCGGTGGCGGTTGTGCTGATTATTCTCGCCCTGCCAGTGCCTCACGAAACCCGCAATCAACTGTTGAGTCTGCTGGGTTTGGTGCTCACCGGCGTTATTGCATTTTCCTCAACCACCTTTGTGGCCAATGTGATGGCGGGGCTGATGCTGCGGTCGGTGCGCAGCTTTCGCACCGGGGATTTTATTCGCGTAGCGGAGCACTTTGGCCGTGTTACGGAACGCGGTTTGTTCCATATCGAAATCCAGTCGGAAGAGCGCGACCTGATTACACTGCCCAACCTTTTTGTGGCGTCCAATCCGGTGAAGGTGGTGCACAGCAGCGGCACCATCGTTACCTGTGACCTGTCGCTGGGCTATGATGCGGCCCACTATAAAGTAACGCCTCTGCTGAAGCAGGCTGCCAAACAGGTGGGTTTGCAGGAGCCTTTTGTGCATGTACGGAAACTCGGCGATTTCGCCATCAGTTACCGAATCTGTGGTTTTTACGAAGAAGTCAAACAACTGCTCAGCAAGCGTTCTGAACTGCGCACCCAGGTGCTGGATCAGTTGCACGGTGCCGGTATTGAAATTGTCTCCCCCACATTTATGAATCAGCGCCAGGTGAATGACGAACAGTTTGTTGCGCCTCCACAGCGTGCAAGAAATATGGATATGAGCACTGCCAATGCCGAAACCATGATGTTCGACAAGGCCGAGCGAGCGGAAAAGCTGGAAGCGTTGAAAAAGGAGCTGGCACAGCTACAGGGCACAGTAAAAGCGGCAGAAGCCCGGCAAGACGAAAAGGGTGATGTGACCGCTCAACAGGATCGCATTGCCCTGTTACAACGCATTATTGAAGTTGCGGAAGAAAACGGAAAACAACATGACTGATTGCCTCAAAGACGATTTAAACCTGATCTGGATCGACCTGGAGATGACCGGGCTGGATCCCGAGCGCGATGTAATTATTGAAATTGCCACCATCGTTACCGATAAAAATCTCAACCTGTTGGCGGAAGGGCCGGTGTTGGCCATTCATCAGCCGGACGAGATAATGAGTGCAATGGATGACTGGAATACCCGCCAGCACGGGCAGTCTGGCCTCACAGAACGGGTGCGCAACAGCACGGTTTCCTGCGCTGACGCCGAGCGGCAAACCATTGAGTTTCTGGAAAATTATGTGGATGCGGGCAAGTCACCCATCTGCGGTAATACCATCGGTCAGGATCGCCGCTTTTTGGTGAAATACATGCCGCAGCTGGAAAGCTATTTTCACTACCGCAATTTGGACGTCAGCACCATTAAAGAAATTGCCCGCCGCTGGCAGCCGGCGTTGCTGGACGGTTTTGAAAAAAAGGGTGCGCACTTGGCGCTGGATGATATTCGCGATTCTATTGAAGAATTGAAATATTACCGGGAAAGGTTTTTTATTAAACCGGCAACCTTATAGGTTGCGTTTAATAATGCGGCACAGGGATGTGCCGCCGCTGGCGCAGCCAGCGCGAGCTCAATAAAATCAAGCACTTCCGCGCAAGTGCGTTACTTTCTTTTATGTGAAAGTTATTGAGCGAGCAATACAAAAGGCAGGACGCCTTTTGTATTGCCGGGTTAATAAATAGTGGCAGAGTGACGGTTATGGTGTTGTTTCAGCGCCCACTCGATATGCTCCCAGACCATCTCTGAGACTTTCCCGCGCCGTGCTTCCAGTGCGGCAATAATATCCTTTGAATAGGGCGCATTACCCAGCCCGACTGCCAGGTTTCGCAACCAGCGCTGATAACCGATACGGCGAATGGGCGACCCGGCGGTACGTTCCAGAAACTCATTTTCTGTCCAGTTAAACAGGTCCACAAGCCGGGTGCTGTCCAGTTGATGACGGGGCAGAAAATCCAGTTCCTGGCTGGCTTTGGCAAAACGGTTCCAGGGGCACATGGCCTGGCAGTCGTCACAGCCAAATACCCGGTTGCCCATGGGAGTGCGAAATTCTTCCGGTATGGCCTCTTTAAGTTCAATGGTGAGATAGGAAATACAGCGGCGGGCATCCAGCACATAGGGCTTAGGGAAGGCGTCAGTCGGGCATACGGTCAGGCAGGCCTTGCACTTGCCGCACTGGTTTTTCTCCGTGGATTGGTCGGTGGGTAAGGGCAGGTTGGTAAAAATTTCCCCGAGAAAAAACCAGGATCCGGCCTGGCTGTTTAATACCAGAGAGTTTTTCCCCACCCACCCAAGACCGGCTTTTTCCGCCAGTGCTTTTTCCATAACCGGGGCGCTGTCCACAAAAGGGCGTTGTTCCACTGTGTGGGGCACGCTTTGCTCGATTTTTTGTGCCAGTTTAGCCAGTCGTTTGCGTATCAGTTTGTGATAGTCCCGCCCCAGCGCATAGCGGGATATGTAGGCGGTATCGGGCTGTTTGAGCACGGCAATCATATTGCTGTCGGCGGGCAGGTAATCCATGCGTACAGAAATCACCCGCAAGGTGCCGGGGTGCAATTGCTCCGGGCGATAGCGTTTGTCGCCGTGGTCAGCCATCCAGTTCATATGGCCCTGGTAGCCGTTGTCCAGCCAATCCCGCAAGCGCTGGCCGGCTTCCGTCAAATCCACATCGGTAATCGCCACCTGCTGGAAACCCAGCTCCTGACCCCAGATTTTAATCTGTTGGACGAGATCTGAGAAATCAGTTTGGGAAATATCTGCCATGGTTAGCTACGTAAGTGATAACGGCGCGATGTTACCATGATGGATATATCGGGTTTTCGTATAATGGGGCGTAAATCTGCAGGTAAGGGTTGGGGCTTGTTTCTTCGACACGTCACTTACTTAAAATGAGAGCCCCATCCATGGGGGCTCGAGGCCAGCATCCTTGCTGGCCACGGTCGAAAAAAGAAGCCCCAGCCCTTACCTGCTCATACCGAGTAACTATCAACTAAAAGTAATGACTGATAACCAAATTGCCAACCAACTCTACCGCCCGGCCCAGGTTCGCGAACTGGACCGGATGGCCATTGAGGAACGGGGTATTCCCGGTTTTGAACTGATGCAGCGGGCGGGCAGCGCTGCCTTTGATCTGTTGTTGGAGTGCTGGCCAAAACCGGAAGAACTGCACGTGTTCTGCGGTTCTGGCAATAACGCCGGCGACGGCTATGTGATAGCGGCACTTGCCGCGCAGCAGGGTTTGCCGGTTCAGGTGGTTTACCTGAGCGACCCACAAAAACTGACCGGTGATGCTCAATTGGCCTTTGGCCATGCGGTTGCTGCGGGTGTTCCCTGTCGGCCATTTGGCGAAGACAGTTCTCTGGGAGCCGGTGTTGTGGTGGATGCCTTGCTGGGCTCGGGCTTGAATGGCCCGGTACGGGAGCCATTTGCTCGGGCCATTCGCCAGATTAACGACAGCCAGCTGCCGGTGCTGGCGGTGGATATTCCCTCTGGTCTGTGCGGTGACAGTGGCGCCGAGTTGGGCGTGGCTGTACAGGCCGACGCTACCATCAGTTTTATTGGCCTCAAGCGCGGTGTATTTAGCGGGCGTGGCCCGGCTCTTTGTGGCGAGGTGTTTTTCGATTCGCTGGGTGTCCCCGCAGATGTTTATCGACAGCAGCAACCTGCGGCGCAATTGTTGGAATGTGATTATTTGCGCCAGCAGTTACCCCCCAGACGGCGAGACGCTCACAAAGGGGATTTTGGCCACCTGATGGTGATTGGTGGTGACAGGGGCATGGGGGGCGCGGTAATGCTGGCGGCGGAAGCTGCCCTGCGTTGTGGCGCCGGCCTGGTGAGTGTGGCCACTCGCCCGCAGCACGTACCGGCGCTGTTGGCTCGGCGACCGGAAGTCATGGCGCTGGGGGTGAATTCCGGGCAGGAGTTGAGGCAACAATTGACTAAACCCACGGTGCTGGTAGTCGGCCCCGGTATGGGGCAGTCCCCCTGGTCGCAGCAACTGTTACAGGCAGCGCTGGCCAGTGATTTACCACTGTTGCTGGATGCGGATGCTCTTAACCTGCTGGCTCAAGGTCCACAGTCTTTTTCCCATCACCACAACGCTCGCGTTATTACGCCGCACCCGGGGGAGGCGGCGCGTCTCCTGGGTACGGAAACAGCGGAGCTGCAAAAAGATCGTTTTAATGCGGCTCGGCAGCTTGTGAACCAAACCGGGGCAGTTACCGTTCTTAAAGGGGCTGGCACGGTGGTGTGCGATGCTGAAAATACAGCAGTTTGCACTGCGGGCAACCCCGGTATGGCCAGCGGCGGTATGGGCGATGTGCTATCTGGTGTCATCGGTGCGCTGTTGGCTCAGGGGTTGGCGCCTGTGGACGCTGCCCGGCTGGGTGTCTGCTTGCACGCTACAGCGGCGGACCGGGTGGCGGAGCAGCAGGGCGAGCGGGGTATGGTGGCCAGCGATCTTTTTCAGCCGTTAAGAGAGATGATGAATTGTTAGAATCTGTCCATAAAGACTTTGAAATCGTTGGCGAAGACGCGATGGTAGCCTTTGGTGTAAACCTGGGCAGTCAATTACAGGACGGCGGCCTGGTGTTTCTGGAAGGTGAGCTGGGTGCCGGTAAAACCACTCTGAGCCGGGGAATACTGGCTGCTTTTGGCCACAACGGTGCGGTTAAAAGCCCCACCTATACTTTGGTGGAGCCCTATCAATTTGACGACACCACCGTTTGCCATTTTGACCTCTACCGATTGGGCAATCCGGAAGAACTGGAGTACATGGGCATTCGCGACTACTTTGCTGACGGTAACTTGTGCCTGGTGGAATGGCCTGTGCGCGGCGAAGGCTTTCTGCCACAGCCGGATTTGCGACTGTGCATCAGTGTCGGTAAAGTGGGCTCTGGTCGCCGGGTTTGTGTGCAGGCGCAAACCGTCAGGGGCCAACACATAATAAACGGGTTGTCTCCTTGCTAAAAAGACGCATTACCGCTCAAATTATTTTTCTCTGGTTGCTGCTGTGTTCAGTAACCGCTGCGGCCTCCACTGTGGACGGCGTGCGGTTGTGGCGCTCGCCGGATAACACCCGCCTGGTGTTTGATCTCAGTGCTGCGGTGGATCACCGTATTTTTACCCTGGAAAATCCCAGTCGCTTGGTAATCGATATCGAGGATGCCACCTCAAAAGCCCGCTTTGACAATCTGCCATTGGCCAACACGCCGGTATCAGCGATTCGCAGTGCCGCCAAAAAAGGCGGCGACTTGCGGGTGGTTCTGGATTTGGGCAGTGTGGTATCGCCGCGCAGCTTTACCCTAAAGCCCAACAAACAGTACGGCCACCGCCTGGTTATTGATCTTTACGACAAATCCAAAGCGGCAAAAACCGTTAAAACCGTTTCCGATGCGGTAAAAAACAAAGAGCGGGATATCGTTATTGCCATCGACGCCGGTCACGGCGGTGAAGACCCCGGGGCGCTGGGCAGACGGGGCATTCACGAAAAGCATGTGGCATTGGCAATCTCCAAGCAACTAAAACGCATCGTCGACCGCAGCCCCGGTTTTCGCGGCGAGCTGGTGCGCAAAGGGGATTACTACATTCCCCTGAAAAAACGCCGCGATATTGCCCACGACCTGCGCGCCGACTTGTTTGTTTCTGTACACGCCAACTCTTTTACCTCCCCCAAACCCCGAGGAGCATCGGTGTATGTGCTATCCACCAAAGGTGCCACCAGTGAAATGGCTCGCTATCTGGCCCGCAAGGAGAACAGTTCTGACTTGATCGGAGGGGTGGAAAACGTCAGCCTGAAAGACAAAGACGATGATCTGGCGCGGGTGCTGTTGGACCTTTCCATGGACGCCACCTTAAACAGCAGCCTGGACGTGGCTTCGGAAGTGCTGAAAGGTATGGGGCAAATTTCCAGGCTGCATCAGAAAAATACCGAGCAAGCCAACTTTGTGGTGCTGCGCTCGCCGGATATGCCCTCCATTCTGGTGGAGACCGGTTTTATCTCCAATCCCAGTGATCGCAAGTTGCTGGTGCAGAGCGGTTATCAGAAGAAAATGGCGGACGCGATTTTTACCGGCATTGAAAGCTACTTCCACAAACGCCCCCTGGAAGGCACCTGGCTGGCGGCCAACCGCAACAAGGTGGAACGCACCTACGTGATTGGCCGCGGCGACACCCTGTCGGAAATTGCCCAGCGCCATAAAGTCAGCGTCAAACGACTGATGAGTTATAACGGCCTGAAAAGCAGTCGCATTCGTATGGGGCAACGCCTTAAAATACCGGCGTCTTGATCCCATTGTCATCCTGAGCGCAGCGAAGGATCTCTTGGCTGCTACAACGTCGAGATCCTTCGCTGCGCTCAGGATGACCCTAATCTGAAAGTTACTTATGTCCCAAATCCATAAACTCAGCCCCCGTCTGGCCAACCAGATTGCCGCCGGTGAGGTAGTGGAGCGCCCCGCATCGGTCATCAAGGAATTGCTGGAAAACAGTATTGACGCTGGGGCCAGCCGCGTGGATGTGGAGGTTGAGGCCGGTGGCGTTAAACTGATGCGTATTCGCGATAACGGTCGCGGCGTGGATAAAGACGATTTGCCCCTGGCGCTGTCCCGTCACGCCACCAGTAAAATCGTTGAGCTGGAAGACCTGGAAGCGGTGCAAACCCTTGGCTTTCGGGGCGAGGCATTGGCCAGTATCTGCTCCGTATCGCGATTGGCAATGACATCGAACAACAGCGAAGGTCAGTCTGGCTGGAAGGCGGTGTCTGAAGGCCGGGAGATGGAAGTGCACCTGGAACCGGCGCCGCACCCGCAAGGTACGACGGTTGAAGTACGCGATCTGTTTTTCAACACCCCGGCGCGGCGCAAGTTTTTGCGCACCGAAAAAACCGAATTCAATCGCATCGACGATGTGATGAAGAAGCTCGCCCTGAGTCATTTCAATGTGGCTTTTTCCCTGCGCCACAACAACAAAACCCTGTTCACCATGCGGCCAGCGGAAAACCAGCTGGAGCAGGAGCGGCGGGTGGCGCAAATTTGCGGCCCGGCTTTTATGGAGCAGGCGGTTTACCTGGATATCAATCGCGGCGGTTTGCGCCTGTGGGGGTGGATGGGCCTGCCCACGTTCTCCCGCAGTCAGGCGGACATGCAGTACTTTTTTGTCAATGGCCGTGCCATTCGCGACAAGGTGGTCACCCATGCGGTGCGCCAGGCCTACCAGGACGTGCTTTACCACGGTCGCCACCCGGCTTATGTGCTGTTTCTGGAGCTGGACGCCGCCGATGTGGATGTCAATGTACACCCCACCAAGCACGAAGTGCGTTTTCGTGACAGCCGCTCGGTGCACGGTTTTATCTACAGCACCCTGAATCAGACGGTGGCGGAAGTGCGCCCGGGCGAATCACTGACTGCCAGCCAGGAACAGCCGGTGCCGGCCTCCGCCAGCCCGGTGTCGATAGCTGACAGCAACCAGGGCTTGCGCAGCACCATGGGTCTGGGCTTGGGCTATCAGATGTCTGCCCCTCCGCCCCGGCCGGTGCAGGAGCAAGTGAGTCATTACGGTGCGTTGCATCAGCCCGCTCCCACAGCCACCCAGCCAGCCATCGCCAATGCCGGTGATAATGAAGAAATTCCCCCTCTGGGCTATGCAGTTGCCCAGCTCAAGGGTATTTACATTGTGGCGGAAAATGCCGAAGGCATGGTGCTGGTGGATATGCATGCCGCCCACGAACGCATTACCTACGAGCGCATGAAAGTGGCCTACGAGCAGCAGGGCATGGCGTCACAACCGCTTTTGGTACCCGAAACACTGGCGGTGAGCCAGCGGGAGGCGGACAGCGCCGAACAGCACCACGGCGTCTTCGAGGCGCTGGGTTTTCAGCTGCAGCGGGCGGGCCCGGAAAGTCTGCTGGTGCGGGAAATTCCCGCACTGACCCGCGGTGCTGACGTGGAGCCTCTGGTGCGGGATGTACTGTCGGATTTACTGGAGCACGGTAGCAGCGACCGCATTGCCGCCCATATCAACGAAATACTGGGCACTATGGCGTGTCACGGCTCGGTGCGCGCCAACCGCCGCCTGACCATTCCCGAAATGAACGCCCTGCTGCGGGATATGGAACACACCGAACGCAGCGGCCAGTGCAATCACGGCCGCCCCACATGGACGCAAATGAGCTTGGTTGAGTTGGATAAATTGTTCTTGCGCGGCAGGTAATCACTCTGTCGTCCTGAGCGGCGTAGCCGCGTGAGCATCTCACAACTTTCAAAACCTGAGATCCTCACGTCGCTACGCTCCTCAGGATGACACTGGCATGGGGTTTAGCGTGCGACGTCAGACGTGCGACCATTATAATCGAAGTTCTATCTCTAACTTTGGTGCCAACGTGAACAACGCCCCCATAGCCATCTTCCTAATGGGCCCTACCGCCTCCGGTAAAACCGACCTGGCAATAGCCCTGCGCGAGCATCTGCCGGTGGAGCTTATCAGTGTGGATTCTGCGTTGGTTTACAAGGGGTTGGATGTGGTCAGTGCCAAGCCCGATGCCGCCACTCTGGAAAAAGCACCGCACAGCCTGATTGATATTCGCGACCCGGCGGAAAGCTACTCCGTGGGTGATTTTGTCCGCGATGCCCGTCGGGAAATGGATGCCATCAGTGCCGCCGGCAAAATTCCCCTGTTGGTGGGCGGTACCATGTTGTACTTTCGAGCGCTGCTGGAGGGCCTGGCCGAACTGCCGCCGTCGGACCCGGCGGTGCGCGCCGAGATTGAAGCCCGGGCCGCCGAACTGGGGTGGCCTGCCATGCATCAGCGCCTGGCCCGGCTCGACCCGCAAGCCGCTGATCGAATTCATCCCAATCACTCCCAGCGCATACAGCGCGCTCTGGAAGTGTGCCTGACTACCGGTAAACGGTTTTCACAACTTCTGGATCAGCAGGGCAGCAGTTCGCTGCCGCCCATTACAGACAGCTACCAAGTGACCCAGATTGCCATTGCTCCCAGAGATCGCACGGTGCTGCACCAGCGAATTGAAAGCCGTTTTGCCACCATGATGGCCAGTGGTGGACTGGATGAAGTCAGGCAGCTGTTTGCACGGGGTGACTTGCACCCAGACCTGCCCGCCATACGTGCGGTGGGCTATCGTCAGGCCTGGCAACACCTGTGTGGGGAATTAAACCACGAGCAGATGGTCACAAAGGCTGTTGTGGCCACCCGGCAGTTGGCTAAACGCCAGCTCACCTGGCTGCGTGGTTGGCAGAATCTGAACTGGGTTTATACGGATACTCCCGAAGGAGTGTCGCTAAGTTTTGATGAAATCCTGCAAAATGCCTTGAAAATTCTGAGAAGCAGTCCCATATACAAGGGCAGTGGCTAGGGTTATCATAAATTTTCGCGGTTTTTTACACCTTTAATCGTGCAGATGACGTTTTTGGGTGCCACAATTACGATTGCAGTATATTTTTTTATATTGACCCGCAGCGAGCGGTTGGTTTGGAGCTGCTGTTATATTCTGACAGCAGCTGATTTTAAAAAATAAGGAGAATCCCATGTCAAAGGGGCATAACTTACAAGACCCTTTCCTGAATGTCTTACGGAAAGAGCGTATCCCGGTTTCAATATTTCTGGTCAATGGCATCAAGCTGCAAGGGCAGATTGAATCCTTTGATCAATTTGTTGTTCTGCTGAAAAACACAGTCAGCCAAATGGTGTACAAGCACGCCATTTCCACCGTTGTCCCGGCGCGTCCGGTTCGCCTGCCCCTGGGTGCTCCGGTTCAGGGCCAGCAAGGTGGCGAGGCCGGTACTGATTTTAGCGACTGACTGAGTCGATACCTTCTATGGAGGCACTGGTTGTTCTTTGATCGCCCGGAATCCGGTGAGCTGGCTATTTTGGTTCACCTTGATTTGCACAGTGAAAATGAGCCGGAAGATCCCCGTGAATTTGAAGAACTGGTGTTGTCTGCAGGCGGTGATCCTGTAGACTTTGTCATGGGGCAGCGCCAGAGCCCCCATCCTAAGTATTTTGTCGGCACCGGCAAGCTCGACGAGCTGGCCGGTTTGGTGCGCCATCACGATGCGCAATTGCTGATATTCAATCACACGCTGTCCCCCAGCCAGGAACGCAACCTGGAACACCACCTCAAGTGCCGTGTGCTGGATCGCACGGGTCTTATTCTCGATATCTTTGCCCAGCGCGCCCGCACTCACGAAGGGAAATTGCAGGTTGAGCTGGCCCAGTTGCAGCATATGTCTACCCGTCTGGTGCGGGGCTGGACGCACCTGGAGCGACAAAAGGGTGGTATCGGTTTGCGCGGCCCCGGTGAAACCCAGCTGGAAACCGACCGCCGCCTTCTGCGGGAACGCATCAAGTCCATTCAAAAGCGCCTCCTCAAAGTGCGCAAGCAACGGGATCAGGGACGTCGCTCCCGGCGTAGGGCAGAGATTCCCACGGTGTCTCTGGTGGGTTACACCAACGCCGGAAAATCCACGTTGTTTAATGCCTTGACCACTTCCGAGGTGTACGCCGCCGACCAGTTGTTTGCCACACTGGACCCCACCATGCGGCGCCTGGAATTACCGGAAACCGGCCCGGTGATCCTCACCGATACGGTGGGTTTTATCAGCCACCTGCCCCACAAACTGGTGGAGGCGTTTCGCGCCACACTGGAAGAAGCGGCCAATGCTTCGCTGTTGCTGCACGTGGTGGATGCCGCCGATGAGGAGCGCCACCGCAATATTCAGCGGGTGGCAGAGGTGTTGGAGGAGATCGACGCCCACGAGTTACCCAGCCTGCTGGTGTACAACAAAATCGATTTGATGGAAGAGGCCCGGCCACGCATCGACCGTGACTCTCGCGGTGTGCCGGTAGCGGTTTGGTTGTCGGCGCTGGATGGTGTTGGGCTGGATTTGTTGCAGCAGGCCATTCGCGAGCGCATTGGTGCGCGCATGCGCCATGCTACCTATCTGCTGTCGCCGCAACAGAGTCGCCTGCGAGCGCGGTTTTACGAAAGCGATGCAGTGGTTCAAGAGCAGGTGCTGGATAACGGTGATATTAAGCTGGAAGTACGTATGCCAGAGGCGGATTTTTTGCGGTTGTTAAAAGTGGAAGGTATGGATATTAACCAATTGGTAGAGCTGCCGGATTTTGATGATCTGGCGCAGAGTGCTTGAGATACGTAGGCAGGAAGGCGAATGTTGCTTTCAGACCCGCTGTGCTTTCGTTTTCAAAGTAAGCCTCCTTGTACGCTCTTTGGCCGCTATTCCTGCGGCCAACGGTCTGAAAGCAACATTCGCCTCCCTGCTCCAAGTTATGCGGTTTGCTGGCAAACAAAATCCTCACTTACCTTGAATTTCCAGATAGAATCCCCACCATTCTCTTAATACCTATCAATCTGATTAACGGAGCTGAATATGGCCTGGAATGAACCCGGTGGCGGCCGTGACCGCGATCCCTGGGGTGGCAAGAATGGTGGCGATGGGCCGCCGGACCTGGACGAGGCGCTGCAAAAGCTGAAAGAGCGCTTTGGTGGGTTGTTTGGTGGTTCTGGTTCCGGTGGTGGCAAAGGCGTTAGCGGTGGTCTCATTGGCCTTGCTCTTGGTATTGCTGTGGTTTTGATGGCGTTTGCGGGTATCTACCAGGTGGACGAGAAAGAGCGTGGCGTGGTGCTTCGCTTTGGCAAATACCATGACACGGTTGGCCCGGGCCTACATTGGCGGCCAGTGTTTATCGACACGGTTGATAAGGTCAATGTCACCAAAGTTCAGGAACATCTTGCCAGTGGCCTTATGCTGACTAAAGATGAAAATATTGTCAGTTTGCCGGTTACTGTGCAGTACACCGTTCCCGATGCAAAGGCTTACATTATCAATGTGCGCGATCCGATCGTCAGTCTGAAACACGCCACTGACAGCGCCATTCGCCATGTTGTGGGCAGTACTTTGACAAGTGATGTTCTGTCTGAAGGTCGTGAAAAACTGTCTGGGGAAATCAAGGTTCGCCTGCAAGATTACCTGGATATTTATGAAACCGGTATTCAGATTTCCAAGGTGAACATTGGTAAAGGTGAGCCGCCTGCGCCGGTGAAACCCGCTTTTGACGATGTAAACGCCTCCCGCAAAGACAGGGAGCGCTACATTGAAGAAGCCGAGTCTTACCGGAATGGCGTTGTGCCTGTTGCCCGTGGTGAAGCCCAGAGAATGATTCAGGCGGCGACTGCCTATCGGGATCGGGTTATCGCGGAAGCAGAAGGTGAGTCCCAGCGTTTTGAAAAGCTGCTGGTTGAGTACAAGAAGGCACCGGAAGTTACCCGCCAGCGCTTGTATCTGGATACCGTGCAATTTGTGATGCAGAACGTTTCCAAGGTGATGGTAGACGTAGAAGGCGGAAATAACATGCTGTATCTGCCATTGGATCAAATTGCCAAGTCACAGCCAAGACTGCCAAAAGGTCAGTCGGTAGATGCCAGTGCCCTGGATGAGGCGCAAATACGCAATATTGTTGAAGATCAGCTGCGTGAAATGCTGCGAGACAGTAATACCAGAGGGAGCAGACGATGAGACCATTACCGATTATTTGCATATTGGCTCTTGTGTTGATTGGCTCCATGAGCGTCTACAAAGTACAGGAGCAGGAACAGGGTCTGAAGCTGAGGTTTGGCCGCATTGTTGAGCCTAATATTGGTCCTGGATTGCACTTTAAATTGCCCTGGGAAGATGTGCGCAAGTTCGAATCTCGCGTGCTGACTCTCGATGCCAATAAAGAGAGTTTCTTGACCAAAGACGAAGAGCGCCTTCAGGTTGATAGCTATGTGAAGTGGCAAATCACCGATGTAGAGACTTACTACAAAGCCACTGGCGGTGATGAAACGGCGGCGGCTTCGCGTCTGGAGGCCCGTGTTAATGACGGTCTGCGCAACGAGTTGAGTAGCAGAACCTTGAATGAAGCGGTCTCTGGAGAACGCGACCAGCTAATGGAAAAACTGACATCTGACCTCGACTCCCTGTCAAGAGAGACGCTGGGCATCAAGGTGGTGGATGTTCGAGTCAAGCGTATCGACTTCCCGGATACGGTCAGCGAGAACGTGTACCGGCAGATGCGCGCCGAGCGTGAAAAGGAAGCCAAGCAATATCGTTCCGAAGGTAAGGAGCAGGCCGCCGCCATTCGCGCTGATGCGGATCGTCAGAAGGTGGTGATTGAGGCGGAAGCCTATCGTGAAGCGGAACAATTGCGCGGTGACGGCGATGCCAAGGCCGCCGGTATTTACGCCGATGCCTACAACAAAGACCCGGAGTTCTACGCTTTCCTGCGCAGCCTGGAAGCCTACAAGCAATCATTCGACAACAAAGGCGATATGATGCTGGTGGACCCGGACAGTGAGTTCTTCCGCTATTTGAAGGATTCAAAGGGTAAGAACTAATACCCCGCCATTGCGAAGGAGCGCAGCGACTGCGGCAATCTCCATCAGCTCTCTGCCAGCTTCACGAGATTGCCACGTCGCCCTTTCTTTATAAAGAAAGGGCTCCTCGCAATGACGGCGCTTGCTTTTTCGTTGGCCACCGTCACCCCCTATGCTAGAATCGCGCAACCGGGTAACCCCGGTTTTTTTGTGGGTAAAGTAAGCCCGTGATAGCAAAAAGGTATAGCGATTCAATGACGTTTTGGCAAAGTCTGTTACAGGCCATCTGCCTGATGTTGGTGCTGGAGGGGATTATTCCGTTTCTGGCCCCGGATCGCTGGCGCAATATGGCAAAAATGCTGGCTCAGGTGAATGATCGCTCCATGCGTATTATGGGCCTGGTAAGTATGTTGATCGGCGCAGGCCTGCTGTTTCTGATTCGCTGATTTCTTTATATCGTTCAAATTTTTTCTTTGGAGCATCTGTACGCGATGGGTAAGAATGTAGTCGTGCTGGGCACCCAGTGGGGTGACGAAGGCAAGGGCAAAATCGTTGACCTGCTGACCGACAAGGCCTCTCTGGTGGCTCGTTTTCAGGGGGGGCACAACGCTGGCCACACCCTGGTAATCGACGGGGTAAAGACCGCCCTGCACCTGATTCCATCGGGTATTTTGCGCGATGATGTGTCCTGTGTGATCGGCAACGGTGTGGTGCTGGCTCCGGACGCATTGCTCAAAGAAATGGCGATGCTGGAAGCACAGGGCGTACCCGTGCGCCAGCGCCTGAAAATTTCCCCTGCCTGTCCGCTGATTCTGCCCTATCACGTAGCACTGGATCAGGCCCGCGAGGCCGCCCGTGGCAGCCGCAAGATCGGCACTACCGGTCGTGGTATCGGCCCCGCCTATGAAGACAAGGTGGCCCGCCGCGGGTTGCGCTTTGGCGACCTGATGCACCCGCAGCGGTTTGCGGAAAAGCTCAAGGTGGTGATGGAGTATCACAACTTTGCACTGAGCAATTACTACCGAGTGGATGCGCTGGATTACCAGCAAACCTTGGAGCAGGCACTGGCCTGGGGCGAGGAGCTAAAGCCGCTGCTGGGTGATGTGACCGATATTCTGCACAGCGCTCGGGAAGCCGGTGACAATATTCTGTTTGAGGGTGCCCAGGGCTCTCTGCTGGATATCGACCACGGCACCTATCCGTTTGTTACCTCCTCCAACACCACCGCTGGCGGCACTGCCACCGGCTCCGGCTTTGGGCCTCTGTACCTGGATTATGTGCTGGGTATTACCAAGGCGTATACCACCCGTGTTGGTTCCGGACCTTTCCCCACGGAATTGGGTTGCGATATCGGCAGGCACCTGGGAGAGAAGGGCCACGAATTCGGTACCACCACTGGCCGCGAACGCCGTTGTGGGTGGTTTGATGCGGTGGCGGTAAAGCACGCTATCCGTATCAACAGCATTTCCGGCCTGTGCCTCACCAAACTGGATGTTCTCGACGGCCTTGAAACCATCAATATTTGCGTGGGTTACCAGGATGCCTCTGGCAACGCACTGACCATGCCCAACGATTCCGATGATTGGGCGCAGGTGGTGCCTGTGTACGAAGCAATGCCCGGTTGGAGTGAGAATACCTTTGGTGTGAAATCTCTTGAAGAACTGCCTCAGGCGGCTCGGGATTACATTCAACGCCTGGAACAACTGGTGGGTGCGCCCATTGATATTGTGTCTACCGGGCCGGACCGGGTGGAAACCATTTTACTGCGCCACCCGTTTGAATAATTTCACCCGTCATTGCGAGCGAAGCGCGGCAATCTCCTCCAAAGTGGCAGAGGAGATTGCTGCATTGCCCTTTGGACTCCTCGTAATAACGAAGTGTTGTTTTAGCCTCTATCACCACACTGTTGAACCACAGATTCAATAATCGCACTGTCCAGCTTGTCGCAGGGCAATTCGATCAGTGGCGCCTGTTGCAGAGCGGTTTTAATCACCCCGAGATCGCGGTTTTCACTGACTACCACTACAATCAGCCCTGCTTCCAGTAATGGTTTCAGAGCAACAGGCGAGTTGTTGTTCAAATCCAGCAGGTAGGTGTGAAAGCCCTGGCGGTGCAATGCCAATTCCACACGGTGAGCTCCAGACAGGCAGTTACTCCATATGCAGCGGCTGCTGTGAGGTTTGATGGCGGAACGCATGTGCTGGGTTACCGCGCTGGCGAACTGATCCACATTGTCGCTGACGGTGTTATTGACTATCTGGGAAATCATTCCGGCGCCAACGGTGGCGTTGGTCAGGCGATCGATCACCACAAAGCTGCCGGTGGTGCGGTTGCTGTCATAGGTGTCGTGAATCACTGCTTCTGTCAGACTGACGTGGGCTTCACCAATGCCATTGAGAGGCAACTGTTCGGCCTCTTGTTGTTGCAGGCTGTTGATGTCTAACTGCCAGTCCAGCGCAGCAATGGTGCCGCTGGTGTAGCGGGTGCCGATTTTGAAATCGTAGCGTTTGCCGGGGGTCAGCGCGTCTTCATTCATCCACACAATATGGGCTTTGAATTCGTCGCTTACCGCCGCGTGGTGCTCCGGGTCCACAAGCTGGTCGCCCCGGGAAATATCAATCTCGTCATTCAGGGTTACCGTGATGGCCTGGCCGGGAATGGCGCTGCTCACCGGGCGGTCGCCCACCAGAATTTCCTTTACGGTACTGGTTTGTCCTGAAGGTAAGGCAGTTATCGCCTGACCGGTGTGTAATTCCCCAGACGCCAGGGTGCCACAGTAGCCTCTGAAATTCAGATGAGGGCGGTTGACGTATTGCACTGGCAGGCGCATGGCCTGTTGTTCCGGTGTGGTGCTGACATCGATGTGGTTCAGCAACTCCATCAGGGTTTGCCCCTGGTACCAGGGCATATTGGCGCTGGCTTCAACCACGTTATCGCCGGCCAGTGCGGACAGCGGCACAAACTGGCTTTCGACATCGGGGAAGCGTTGGGCCAGTGCCAGAAAGTCGTTTTGAATCTGCTGGAAAGTTGTCTCGCTGTACTCCACCAAATCCATTTTGTTGACGGCTACGACAAAATGGCGAATGCCCAGCAGTGCACAGATGTAACTGTGGCGCCGGGTTTGTGCCTGTACGCCGTAGCGGGCATCGATCAGCAGTACCGCCAGCTCCGCAGACGATGCGCCGGTGGCCATGTTGCGGGTGTACTGCTCGTGCCCCGGTGTATCAGCGATAATGAATTTGCGCTGGTCGGAAGAAAAATAACGGTACGCCACATCGATGGTAATGCCTTGTTCGCGCTCCGATTGCAGGCCGTCTACCAGCAGTGCCAGGTCTGCATGGTCACCGGTGGTGCCAACAATTTTGCTGTCTTTGGCAACCGCCGCCAGCTGATCCTGATAAACGGTTTTCGAGTCGTGCAGCATGCGCCCAATCAGAGTGGACTTTCCGTCGTCGACACTGCCGCAGGTAATAAAGCGCAACAAATCTTTTTGTTCGTGTTGCTGCAGGTACGCTTCAACGTTGGTTTCAATCAGGGCGGTATGAGCGTTCATGGGTATGACCGTTTATTTGTAGTGTTGATGTTTTTAGAAATAACCTTCGCGTTTTTTCTTTTCCATGGACGCGCTTTGATCGTGGTCGATTGCTCGCCCGGAACGTTCCGATGTTCTCGCCACCAACAATTCCTGAATAATTTCCGGCAACGTGGTGGCCTGCGAACTGACCGCACTGGTGAGCGGGTAGCAGCCCAGAGTTCTGAAACGCACCCACTCCTCGCGAAGCTGTTCGTTGGGGCGCGGTTCCAGGCGTTCGTCATCCACCATAATCAGAGAATTATCCCGCTCTATAACCGGCCTTGGCGCCGCGTAGTACAGCGGTACAATTTCTATATTTTCCTTGTAGATATATTGCCAGATATCCAGTTCTGTCCAATTGGACAGCGGAAAAACCCGGATCGATTCGCCCTGGTTGCGGCGACCGTTGTACAGCTTCCACAATTCCGGGCGCTGGTTTTTTGGGTCCCAGCGGTGGTGTTTGTCGCGGAATGAATACACTCTTTCCTTGGCGCGGGATTTTTCTTCATCTCGACGGGCACCGCCAAAAGCCGCGTCAAATTGGTACTTGTCCAAGGCCTGCTTGAGTGCATCGGTTTTCATGATGTCGGTGTATTTGCTGCCGTGTTCAAAAGGATTGATGCCGGCGGCCAGGCCTTCCTGATTGGTGTGAACCAACAGTTCCATGCCCGCTTCCCTGGCGGCGCGGTCACGGAATTTAATCATCTCTTGAAACTTCCAGGTGGTGTCGATGTGCAACAGAGGAAATGGCGGCTTGCCTGGAAAAAAGGCTTTTTTCGCCAGGTGCAACATAACCGCAGAGTCTTTGCCGATCGAATAAAGCATCACCGGATTTTCAAATTCGGCGACCACTTCGCGAATAATATGTATGGACTCTGCTTCCAGCTGCTGCAGATGAGTGAGCCTTTGCTGGTTGAGAGAGGCAGCGGCATTGGCGTTGTACGACGTCATGAAAAATCCTGAAAAACTGTGTTTAGGGCGCCTCTAAAAATGTTTGCCCAAAAATAAGGTTGAATGCTGAAGGCAAGGCATTCAGTCATCAACAGGGTGGCATTTATATCAATACTTGAAAAATTCTGGGAATGACTTGCAGTTCTAAAGTTAGATCAAAAGGCTATGCAATCAATTTTCATCTAACGAAGATGCTATATTTTCAGTTGTTATTGTTCCGGGTAAATAGTCAATGGTTCTTGTGCTATAACCGAAAATAATTCTTTTTTGCCTGATACCATTGGTATAAAAACGCGCTCATTATGAGGTTGAAAGTATGTTCAAGCAGATTCGCGAAGATATAAACAGTGTATTTGCCCGTGACCCGGCGGCACGCAATGGGGCTGAGGTTCTTCTTTTATATCCCGGCTTGCACGCCATATGGTGGCACCGGCTGAGCCATTGGCTGTGGAATAAAAAAATTCGCTGGCCGGCGCGGATACTCTCCAATATTGTGCGTTTGTTTACCGGTGTGGAGATTCATCCAGGGGCCACTGTGGGCCGCCGCTGCTTTATTGATCACGCCAGCGGTGTAGTGATTGGTGAAACCGCAGAGATGGGGGATGACTGCACGCTGTACCACGGCGTCACTCTTGGTGGCACCAGTTGGGGCAGCGGCAAACGCCACCCGACGCTGGGCAACAATGTGGTTGTTGGCGCCGGAGCGAAAATACTGGGTCCGATTACTATTGCCGATGGCGCCCGTGTAGGATCTAACTCGGTGGTGGTTAAAGAAGTGGCGGAAGGAGCTACAGTCGTGGGTATTCCTGCTCACGTGGTCAAGGAAAAGAAGCCAGAAAACGCAGACCCCAAGGCACGTGTGGAGGAGCTGATTGGTTTTAGCCCATACGGTGAAGTTGACGATGCGCAGGGTGATCCGGTCGCTCAGGTTGTCAGTAATATCCTGCGCCATTCGCGAGCTCTGGAATTGCAGGTACGCTGCCTGCAGCAGGCCCTGGACAACGCGGGTATTGATTCCACTCGCACGGCCATTCCCGGTATCGACGCGGCGGATTTTTTGCGCGAGGAAGAATCGTCGCCGGGGTATGTGATTTAAGGGTTTGTTTGACGTTTGACGTTCGACGAAAAAGCTTTGGTCGGCAGTGATGCTGGGCATTATCATACTTTCCAACGTCCAACGTCCAACGTCCAACGTCCAACGTCCAACGTCCAACGTCCAACGTCCAACACCCATATAACAGCTTGTTATTTCCCTATCGCTTTTATTTCGTTCTGTTGTGTCCATGGCCTGTCTAAGGTGACACCTCTGTTATTTATAGTGGCCACAGGTTTTGGTTATGTCTTCACAAATTTTGCAGCAATTATCGGGGCCGTTGAGCAACGATCAAGTTGACATTATTCGCACTGCCGTCAGCGACTTGTCCATCGAGCAAACCCAATGGTTAAGTGGTTATCTGGCGGGTTTGGCTGCTGCCCGTCAGGGCGAAGTGGGCGCTCAGGATGCGGTATTTGGCAACCGTGAAGAAGTTGTCGAGCAGCCGCAAATAACGGTACTTTTTGGTTCCCAAACCGGCAATGCCAGTGGTGTTGCCAGTGCCTTGTATGGGCAGTTGGAGGCAGACGGTTTTCAGGTAAAACTGGAAAATATGGCCGACTACAACCCCCGCAACCTGAAAAAAGAACAATACATTGCCTTGGTGGTGAGCACTCAGGGTGAGGGCGATCCGCCAGATGATGCATTGGCATTTCACGAATTTTTATTTTCCCGCAAAGCGCCAAAACTGGACAACCTCAAGTTCAGTGTTATGGGTTTGGGGGATTCCAGCTACGAACAATTTTGCCAGACTGCCAAAGAGTTTGACGAGCGCCTGGCGGAGCTTGGCGGCGAACGCACTCACAGCCGTATCGATGCCGATGTCGATTACAGCGGTGAACAAAAACAGTGGATTGAACAATGGCAGTCGGTGGCAGAACAATTGCAAAAAACCGTTGCTCGCCCGAAGTTGAGTGTAGTGGGTGGCGCCGACGTAGCGCAGCCGCAGTGGAGCAAGTTTCAGCCCTTTAGTGCCGAAGTGATCAACAGCATTGGCATTACAGGACGGGGTTCTGAAAAAACCATTCAGCACGTGGAAATTTCCCTGGAGGAATCCGGCCTGCAATATCAGCCCGGTGATGCTCTGGGTGTGTGGCCGCAAAACCATGCCGATCTGGTGGACGAAGTGCTGCAGTTGACGGCACTGGATGGCGAGACCAGCGTTCAGATAGACGATGCTGAAACGACCTTGCGCAACGCTCTGACCAACCAGCGTGAATTGACTCAGGTATCGAAAAAGTTTCTCGAAAATCTGGCTGCTGACAGCGAACAGTTACAGCAATTACTGGACGGTGAACGCAAAGATTTGGTTGCCTTTATGCAGCGCACCCAGATGGCAGAATTGCTGAGCCTGGTTCCCCGCCAGTGGCAGGCTCAACAACTGGTGGATCAACTGCCGGGTATTACGCCGCGTTTGTATTCCATTGCTTCCAGCACCGATGCGGTGGACGAAGAAGTTCACCTGACTGTGGGTCTGGTTGCCGATGAGCGGAATGGTCAGGTTCGTTTTGGCGCTGCGTCCCGCTTTCTTGCGGATATCAGTGAAGGTGATTCCGTGCGGGTTTTTGTGGAGCACAACCGTCACTTCAAACTGCCGGAAAATGGTGATACCCCCATCATTATGGTGGGCCCTGGAACCGGCGTGGCACCGTTCCGCAGCTTTATGCAGCAGCGCGATGCCAACGGCGACAGCGGCGACAACTGGTTGTTGTTTGGCAATCCTCATTTCCACACCGACTTTCTCTACCAGACCGATTGGCAGGGGTGGAAAAAATCCGGTTTGCTGACGCGTATTGATTTGGCCTTTTCCCGCGATCAGAAAGACAAAATTTATGTACAGGATCGCATGGCAGAAAATTCCGCTGACTTGTATCAGTGGTTGCAGAACGGTGCACACTTTTATGTGTGTGGCGACCAGAAGAATATGGCCAGAGCGGTGGATGAAACCCTGCATCAAATTGTTGCTGAACAAAGCGGCCAGGGCGACGACTACGCCGCTGACTATTTGAAGCAACTGAAACGGGATGGTCGTTATCAGCGTGATGTGTATTAAGTATTGTCGGTTGTCAATGTGTCCAGCAAAAACCGTATATAGCTACTACTGAACTAGAAGAAAAGAATTGTTGTCCTTTCCTGACCGTTGTCAGCAGGGACGCTGACAACGAGCCTACATGGATGTATTTACGGCGTGTCAGGAAAGGACAATTATTCTTTTTATGACTCTGGTTATTAAACCGGCAACCTTATAGGTTGCGTTTAATAATGCGGCACAGGGATGTGCCGCCGCTGGCGTAGCCAGCGCGAGCTCAATAAAATCAAGCACTTCCGCGCAAGTGCGTCAGGTTTTATTGAGCGCGCAATAGAAAAGGCAGGACGCCTTTTCTATTGCCGGGTTAATAGTAAATTTGAGAAGTTAAGGTATGAGTGAAAAAACTGAATTGGCTCCCACGGAAGGGCTGAAAGAACGCAGCCGCCACCTGCGCGGCACTTTGGTGGAAAGTCTGGGCGATGCCATTACTGGTGCCATCCGCGAAGAAGACCTGCACATCCTCAAGCACCACGGCACCTACCAGCAAGATGACCGGGACATGCGCAATGAGCGCCGCAAGCAGTTTTTGGAACCGGCTTACAGCTTTATGATTCGCGCCCGCATGCCCGGTGGTGTGTGCACCCCCGAACAGTGGCTGGCCATGGACGATATTGCTCAGCAGTTTGGTAACAACACCTTGCGCCTGACCACTCGCCAGACATTCCAGTTTCACGGTGTGGTGAAAGACCATCTGAAACCCACATTCCAGCGCATGCACTCCGTATTGGTGGACGCCATTGCCGCCTGTGGTGACGTTAACCGCAACGTAATGTGCAACCCCAATCCGGTGGAAAGCCAGGTGCATGAGGAGGTGTATCAGTGGGCGGTAAAAATTTCTGAACACTTGCTGCCCAACACCAACGCTTACGCGGAAGTATGGCTGGACGGCGAAAAAGTGGACGTGGAAACTGAAAAAGAACCCATCTACGGTGATACCTATCTGCCGCGCAAATACAAAACCGTTGTGGCGGTTCCCCCGTACAACGATGTGGATATTTACGCTCACGACATGGGTTTTATCGCCATTATCGAGGCTGGTGAGCTGAAAGGTTTTAATATCACCGTTGGCGGTGGCCTGGGTATGACCCACGGCGACCCGGAAACCTTTGCCCGCCTTGCTGACCTGATTGGCTTCTGTACGCCGGATCAGGTGCTGGAGGTGTCGGAAAAAATTCTCACCATCCAGCGGGATTATGGTGATCGGGTCAATCGTCGCCTGGCGCGCTTTAAGTACACCATCGCCAAGCACGGCATTGAGTGGTTTAAAAAAGAACTCAACGAGCGCCTGGGTTATGACTTGCAAGCGCCGCGTCCGTTTGAATTTATCAGTAACAGTGATCGTTACGGCTGGGTGGAGGGCTACGATGGCCGCTGGCACCTGAATCTGTTTATCGAGAATGGCCGCATTAAAGATGGCGACGGTTTGCGGCTGATGACTGGCCTGCGGGAAGTGGCCAAGGTGCACCGGGGCGATTTCCGCATTACTCCCAATCAGAATATTATCATTGCCAATATTGCCCCGGAAAAACGCCCGGAAATTGAAGCACTGGTTGAAAAGTACGAGTTGCAAGACGGTGCCCGGATTTCTGCGGTGCGCCGTAATAGCATGGCTTGTGTGGCTTTCCCAACCTGTTCATTAGCCATGGCGGAGAGTGAGCGCTATCTGCCCAGTCTGGTGACCAAGGTGGAGCAACAGCTGGCGGACCACGGCTTGCAGGACGAAGAAATCACCGTGCGTATGCAGGGTTGCCCCAACGGTTGCGGCCGGGCAGTGCTGGCGCAAATTGGCTTTATCGGCAAAGGCCCTGGCAAATACAACATGTATTTGGGTGCCGGCCGCTGGGGTCAGCGCTTCAGTGCACTGTACCTGGAAAACATCGATGAAGCGGAGATTCTCGCTGAGCTGGACGCACTGTTTGGCCGATTTGCCGCACAGCGCCAACCGTCCGAACCCTTTGGGGATTTTGTGATCCGTGCCGGCATTGTGGCGGAAAATACGGAGCCATCCGCTTTCCACAGCGAAATGAAGCGCGTTGATGTGATCGAGGTCGCTTAGCCGACTTTTGCCTTTCTCAAGCCTGCCGTATCAAGCGATACGGCAGTTTGCTTTCGTCAATACAGCTGATGGATTTGCTGTCCCGGTATTCCTGAATGGCCTTGTCCACCAGCTCCCGCTGCAGGTGGGGGGCCAGCAGGTTGATAAAGTCGTAGGTGAAATTGCTCAGGTACAGATCCTCGCGGAAGCCGATCCAGGTGGTATAGGTGGGCAGAATATCGTGAGTGCTGATGGCCACCAGGTCCTTATCCTGAATCGGGTCGTAGGCCATATTTGCCACAAAGCCGATACCCAGCCCCTCGCGCACATAGGTTTTGATCACATCCGCATCCCGGGCAGTGATGGCGATATTGGGTTCCAGGTCCTCTTTGCGAATGGCGTCCACCAGGGTAGAGCGGTCGGTAGAGCTGAACAAATAGGTGACGATGGGGTAGCGCACCACGTCTCTCAGCTCGATATTGCTGACTGTTGCCAGCGGGTGATCGCTGGGCACCAGCAATGCCTGATCCCAGTAATAACAGGGCAGGGTCACCATGTTATTGCGCCGGGGGTGGGCGCTGCTGGCAATGGCAAAGTCCACCTGGCCAGTTTTCAGCCACTCGTCAATCTGGTCGTTGGTGCCCTGGTGCAAATCCAGCTGCACGTCCGGGTAGAGTGTGCGGAATTGACCCATGATTTCCGGCAGCACATAGCGCGCCTGGGTATGGGTGGTGCCAATGGTGAACACCCCGCCGTGCTCATTTTGCAGGTCGTCCGCCAGCTGTTTGATGTTGTCCACTTCGCGGAGGATGTTCTTGGCCTTTGCCAATACCTGTTCACCGGCATTGGTAATACCGTCCAGGGTTTTGCCGCTGCGGGAAAACAGCCGCAGGCCAAGTTCCTCCTCCAGCAGTTTCAGCTGTTTGCTGACCCCGGGTTGTGAGGTATAGAGCTGTTCGGATGCGGCGGTAATGTTGAAACCGTTCTCGGCAATGGCAACGAAGTAGCGTAACTGCTGCAGCTTCATATTTCAGGCTCCCACAGACAAACGCTGCTGGGTAAAGGCGAAAAAGGGCCACCTGCCCAGGGCAAGGTGGCACTAAAGGGCGCGATTTTTAACATGAACGGGCGTTTCATATCAAACAGTATATGCCACTAATAACGAAAAAATATTAACAAATAAGTAGAGATTATTTTTTTAAAGTTGCGGTGGTCGTTAAATTGGCTGCTCTTTATGTTAGCTCCTGTTGTTCCTTATGAACTATTTCCCTATTTTTGCCAATCTCCGTAACAAACCGGTTCTGGTGGTAGGGGCTGGCACCATTGCCAGCCGCAAAATAGAGCTGTTGCGAAAAGCCAATGCCGAGATAAACGTGGTGGCGAAGCAGGCTTGTCAGCAGGTGCTGGATTGGCACAGCAGTGGCGTGCTGTCATTGCGTTTGGGGGAGTTTCATACCTCGGACCTCAAGGGGCAATGGCTGGTGGTGGCCGCCACCGACGACAGCCTGGTTAATCGCACGGTGGAGCAGGCAGCGGTTGCCCGGCAACTGTTGGTGAACGTGGTAGATGACCGGGAGTTGAGTCACTTTGTGGTTCCCTCCATCGTTGATCGTCACCCGGTGCAGGTGGCCATCTCTACCGGCGGCGAAGCGCCTGTTTTGGCCCGCAGTCTGCGTGCGCAGCTGGAAGCGCAATTGCCGGCTTCTTTGGGCAAATTGGCAACGGTGATGGGTAACTGGCGGCATACGGTCAAACAAAAGCTGGCACGCCCCGCCCTGCGGCGGCAGTTCTGGGAAAAAGTGCTGGCCTCTGCCATTCCCCAAGACATTTTTCAGGGGCGTGATCAGCAGGCAAAAAACACGATGTTGCGCTTGCTTAATAGGGATTCTGAATCTGCGAAAGGATGTGTAGGTCATGTCAGTCTGGTGGGGGCTGGTCCCGGTGACCCGGAGTTGCTCACCATCAAGGCCTTGCAACGACTCCAGACTGCCGATGTGGTGTATTACGACAATCTGGTCAGCGATGAGGTGCTGGAGCTGATACGCCGGGACGCCGATCGAATTTACGTGGGCAAAAAAGCCGGGGCACACAGTTGCAGCCAGAGCAGCATCCAGCAGCAGTTGCGCGATGCGGCCCTGGAAGGCAAGCGGGTTGTACGCCTGAAAGGGGGCGACCCCTTTGTGTTTGGGCGCGGCGGCGAAGAGCTTGAGGTACTGGCGGAAGCGGGTGTCAGTTTTGACGTGGTACCGGGAATTACAGCAGCGGCAGCTACCGCCGCCTATACTGGCATACCGCTGACCCATCGCGACTATTCACACTCTGCAGTTCTGGTGACCGGCCATGGAAAATCCGCACAGGGCGAAGACAACAGCGATGTGGACTGGCAGGCACTGGCTCGCAGCAAACAGACCCTGGCCATCTACATGGGGCTTAAAAAGTCCCCGGTGATTGCCGAACAGCTAATCGCCCACGGTCGTTCGCCGCAAACTCCCCTGGTGATTGTAGAGCGTGCCACCACTGACAGGCAGAGACAGATCAGCGGTATACTCAAAGACCTGCCGCAACTGGTCGAGAGTCATGGGGTTGAATCCCCTGCCATGATTTTGATTGGCGAAGTCTGCCAGCTGGCAGGGCGCTACGCCTGGTTTGGTGAGCAGCCAACGATGGCCGAACAAGCGTTAACACAGCAAGCCTCCGGCTTTTAATGTAAACAATAAAAGGGTACTGAAATGATTTACGACAATATTTTGCAAACCATTGGCCGCACACCAATTGTTAAAGTCAATCGTCTGGGGCCAGACCACGTCAATCTGTTTGTCAAAGTGGAATCGTTTAACCCCTTGGCATCGGTGAAAGACCGTCTCGCCATTGCCATTGTCGAGGATGCAGAGCGCAAAGGAATTCTGAAACCGGGCCAGACCATTATTGAAGCGACATCGGGCAATACCGGTATTGCCCTGGCGATGGTGGCCGCTGCCAAGGGTTACCCCTTTGTGGCCACTATGGTTGAGACTTTTTCCGTCGAGCGTCGCAAACTGATGAAAGCCCTGGGCGCCAAAGTGATTCTCACTCCGGCAGCAGAACGTGCCAGCGGCATGGTGCGCCTTGCGGAAGAACTGGCAGAGAAGAACGGTTGGTTCCTGGCTCGTCAATTTGAAAACCAGGCAAACCCGGAATACCACCGCAATACCACTGCTCCGGAAATTCTGCGCGACTTTGCCGGTCAGCGCCTGGATTACTTTGTCAGTGGTTATGGCACCGGTGGCACCATTACCGGTGTGGGCGAAGTGCTGAAAGTGGCCCTCCCGGACATCAACATTATCGGTACGGAACCGGAAGGTGCTGCACTGTTGGCTGGCAATGAATGGCAACCGCACAAAATCCAGGGTTGGACGCCGGACTTTATTCCCGAAGTGATGAATCGCGATGTCATCGACCAAGTTATTCCGGTAAATGACACCGTGGCTCGCGATACCGCCCTGGCACTGGCCCAGCAGGAAGGTATTTTTGTGGGTATTTCCGCCGGTGGTACTTTTGCCACCGCATTGAAAGTGGCGGAAAGCGCACCAGCGGGCAGTAATATCCTGGCCATGCTGCCGGATACCGGCGAGCGCTACCTGAGCACCTTCCTGTTCGACGATATCAGCGAAGGATCGGATGACCTGTGGTTGCAACAGGTGACTGGTCAGTAACTCTCACTACCGACTAGTATTAAACCGGCAACCTTATAGGTTGCGTTTAATAATGCGGCACAGGGATGTGCCGCCGCTGGCGTAGCCAGCGCGAGCTCAATAAAATCAAGCACTTCCGCGCAAGTGCGTCAGGTTTTATTGAGCGCGCAATAGAAAAGGCAGGACGCCTTTTCTATTGCCGGGTTAATAGTGCTGCAGGTTAACTTTGCCGGGTGCAGTGCTCACAGGCCTTTTCAGACCGTTGGCCGCAGGGATAGCGGCCACCGAGCGTACAAGGATGTATTCACAGCGTGTCTGAAAAGGCCTGTGGGCACTGCGCCAGTATACTCGACAAAATTACATTGAAGATCTACTAGTTATTGCGAGACAAATCCGCAGGCGACGTAGCAATTTCGTCCAGTCTGGCAGCGACTTGATGAAGATTGCCACACTCGCCTTTCCACAACAGGAAAGGCTCCTTCGCCATGACGTTTTCCTTGAGTCCTTTTCTTTGAGTTTAAGCCATGTCATTGACCCAAAAAGCCGCTCAACTGGTGGATCAGTTAAAACAGATTGCCAGCGAACACCACCCGGTTGCCCTGGCCAACAGCCTCAGCATTGAGGATATGGCACTCACCCACCTGATTTTGGAGAACGGGATTCCAGTGGAAATCTTCTCCCTGGATACCGGTCGCCTCCATGAAGAAACCTTGAAAGTGATCGATGATGTGCACGAGCGCTACGGTTACCGGATTGCGGTGTACTGCCCAGACGCGGAAGAGTTACAGTCCTATGTGGCCAACAATGGCGTCAACGGCTTTTATAACTCGGTAGAGCAGCGCAAGGGTTGTTGCCACGTGCGCAAGGTGCGGCCGCTACAGCGGGCGCTGAAGGGCAAGCAGGCGTGGATTACCGGCATGCGCCGCAGCCATGGGGAAACCCGCGCCGACTTGCAGGAAAAACAATGGGACAGCAGCAATAACCTGTGGAAGTACAGCCCATTGGCCGATTGGCAGGAAAAGGACATCTGGCAGCTGATTCGCGACAACGAGGTTCCATACAACAGTCTTTACGACAACCACTACGCCAGTATTGGGTGTCAGCCCTGCACCCGCTCCATCACCATGGGTGAGGATGTACGCGCCGGACGCTGGTGGTGGGAAGACCCACAAAACAAGGAATGTGGACTTCATGTGGAGGCTGCGCCAATTACCATTCTTCCGGCCACTTCGGGCGAAACCAGGCCGCTTGTCTATGATGGTGGTGAGCAGGGGTAGCAGCAAAAAAACTACCGGGCACTTCTAAAAATGCACTATTTCCGCGATAGCGGCGTTGGCGTCCCTGTTTGCTTATGGGAAGGCGAATCCTCATGTATGTCTTATACACTGCGGGTGTGCGTGCGCCGCCGCCTTGCTATCACGAAAATATCACTATTTTTAGAGGTGCCCTACCGTCATTGCAACGTTGCTTCGCGATTCGCAATGGCGGTGTTTGAGTTAAACCTGAATCCGTGACTACAGAGTGGCGCACAGCACAAGCTCTTGATCCCACAGCGGTTTAAAAAATACCCACTTAACCGATGGGTGAAGCTAAGATTTTTTAATTCCACTGTGAAATCAATATCTTGCACTCTGCACTCACCCTGAAGTTACGGATTCAGGTTAAAATAACGCGCTGATTCTTTGAGCGCTAAGCATGAGCCAATTTCACTACCAGCCACCTCAAGAGCCCTTGGCTATTATCCATGTGGACGACCACCTTATTGTGCTCAATAAACCCTCTGGCTTGCTGACAGTGCCGGGACGTCTGCCTGAGCACCGGGACTCCCTGGCGTTGCGGGTGCAGCAATATTATCCCGGCGCCTTGATAGTGCACCGTCTGGATATGGACACCTCCGGCGTTGTAGTGATGGCTCTGGGTCAGCAAAGCCAGCGCCAACTGAGCCGCCAGTTCCAGGAGCGAAGCACCAAAAAAATCTATTACGCCCGGGTCTGGGGGGGGTTGGCGGAGCCGCAGGGCAGTGTGGATTTGCCGCTGATTTGTGACTGGCCCAATCGCCCGCTGCAAAAGGTGGATCGAGAACAGGGCAAACCCTCACTCACGCACTGGCGGCGATTGTCCTGTCAGTCAGGGTGCACTCTGGTTGAGTTGCAGCCCCATACCGGTCGCTCTCATCAACTGAGAGTACACATGCAGGCCCTCGGCCACCCCATACTGGGTGATCGATTTTACGCTCACAAACAAGCGCTGGATGCGGCGGACCAATTGCAACTGCACGCCGCTCGGTTGGAGTTACACCACCCGGCCAGTGGTGAGCTAATGGACTTTTCAGCAGCGGCGCCTTTTGATACAGGGTTGACGATAAAAAATTAAAAAACCCGCCACAGGTTATCGAAACACAGGTTATCGAAACACGGGTTATCGAAACAAAGTGGCGGGTTCAGATTCACCCTTCAGAAAGCATAAACTCATCAAAAAATGCAGCCAGCTCTTCGTGGGCGGTAACGGGCAATATGGTCGCGACATGCTGATCAGGTCGTACGATAACCACACAGCCCGTATCCCGGTTAATCTCACGCAGATCAAAGACGTCATTGCCTTCGTCCCCGTGGAATACCTTCTCGTAGTCTCTTAGCCCATATTTGCCTTTTGCTGGCCACAGGTAATCGGGCAGGTCGCGCATTGACAGGCCAAATGCTGGCTGCTGAAACACGGCGTAGGTATCAATGACTGAATCAACATCAGACCCTTTTGGGGTGTATTTTTGTACCGGCGAAGCCTCTGAATTCGCCAGGAAGTCAATAAATTTGTGGGCATCGGATGATGAGTCTGTTGGGTTTTGTTTATTGCCAAACAGGAATATCCGCCAGCGGCCATCGGCTTTTACCAGGTGTCCAAGGTGTTTTACTCGGCCATCAGCAACACGCCTGGCTTCGGCTGAGTGGAAGCGCTGGCCAATCTTGAAACCACTGGCCAGTTGTTGGTTGTCCTGCCCTGTACAAATGTATGAAGGGTAGTATTCGATAGCGGTTCCTGACACAAAACCGCTTTGCCTGTTCATAAAGTCTTCAATTTTGGCGGTATCGATTTTTGCTTGCTCTGAGTCGTCTCCGGCGGTTGGCCGTGTGGCGATCAATTTGGATAATTCGCGATCGGCATCAATGAGCTGCTGTGCGACTTTGCGGCGTTCTGTACCGTATGTGTGCAGCAGTTTCGGGTGGGCTTTGCCCTGCAGTACGTGGGCCAGTTTCCAGCCCAGGTTAAATGTGTCGGGAAGTGATGTGTTCAGCCCCCAACCCCCTTTGGGGCTGTGGGTGTGACAGGCGTCACCGGCGACAAAGGCGCGGGGGATAATGTCTTCTGAGCTACCCAGGGGGCGGTTGTCAAACCGTTGAGCCACCCGCTGACCAACCTCGTATATAGACCACCATGCCACTTCTTTGACATCCAGGGTGTAGGGGTGAAAAATTTTCTGCGCCTTGGCAATCAGGTCTTGTTCATTGAGTTTTACGTCTGCTGCTCGCTTGTCTTTACCCAGCAGATCCAACTCCACATAAAACCGGCACAGGTAACCACCTTCACGAGGTATGGTCATTACCGCACCGTGGTCTTTGGATTGAATAAAGCTTTTGATACGGATATCAGGAAAGTCTGTGTTCAATAGAATATCCATTACGCCCCAGGCTTTATTGGCTGAATCCCCTTCCAGGGGGATGTCCATTCCCCGGCGCACGTTACTTCTGGCACCATCGCAGCCGACGATATAGCGCGCTTTAACGACTTCTGTCTTTCCTGGAGATTTCTCGTCGGTTCTTTCAAAGGTGGCGGTAATGGGGTATGCGCTCAGGTCTTGGGTCAGGCTGTCGTCAATCTCCATTTTTACCAGCTTGCGGCTATAGTTAGCCAAAAGATTGCTCACAGAGTTTTTCATGCCGTCTTCCAACAGCTCATGCAGACGGGCCTGGTTAACGATACAGTGAGTAAATTCTGAAAGTCCTGCCCGGGCATCAGCTATTTTGTGCGTGCATTTGATATTTTCAGGATTGGCATCGTCTGGTTCCCAGAATGTGTTCTGTTTTAGCTGGTATGCCTCTTTCACTACCATTTCGCTGCTGTTGAAAGCTTCCATAATTTCTATGGTGCGGCAGGAAATACCATCAGCCCGTCCAAATAACAGTGGGCCGGGTTCCATGTCCACAATGCAGGTTTTAATATCCTTGAATTCGGAGAGTTGTCTGGCCATGGTCAGTCCTGCCGGACCCGTGCCAATAATCAGAACATCCACTTCTTCGGGCAAGTCCACAAGCGGAGGGTTGGGGTAGGGCTTTCTGGTTGCGTCGGGAATTTCGTAGTTGCCGGGCTTAAAGCCATTCAGGTGGTATTGCATTACATACTCCTCTCAATTACATTGCCATTTATTAAATATATTAATTATTAACATATTAAGTATTATCCGGAGATCGACTGAAAATGCAAGAGCACTTTGAACGTTCATTGCCTATGTTGCTCTACCGGACGCTAGATGCAGTGATGCCTGCGTTTCGCGAAATATTCGCTCAATTCGGTATTACCGAGCAGCAATGGCGGATATTGCGTGTCCTGTGGGAGGTTGAGCAGTGTTCAATGTTGGAGTTGTCCAGGAAAACCCTGATTCCTGCGCCAAGTATGGTGGGGATTATTGATCGCCTCGCTCGGGACGGACTGGTCCAGCGTGTTCGCTCAGAAAGTGACAGGCGTGTTGTCTATATTCGTGTAACCACTGAGGGTAAGGGCCTGGAAGATCAGGTGACGCCGCTGGTAGACGCGGCTTACGAGGAGTTACATGCTTCTGTCAGCCAAAAGGATTGGCAGCAAATGGCGCGAACTCTGGATACCATTGCGGCCTCTGTAGATAAAACCAAAAAGGTTGATTATTAAATCGGCAACCATATAGGCTGCATTTAATAATGCGGTACAGCCAGCGCAAGCTCAATAAAATCAAGCACTTTCGCGCAAGTGCGTCACTTTCTTTTTTGTGAATGTTATTGAGCGTGCAATACAAAAGGCAGGACGCCTTTTGTATTGCCGGGTTAATAGAAGTGTGAAATCTGGAAGGCCCCCCGAACTGGATGTAACAGGGAGCCCCCAGAGTGATGATATAAGCTGGTGCCTTCAGTCGGCTCCGTGCTTACCTGGCTCCCACCCTTTGCCGCCAATCAATTCCTGAGCGACTTGTTGCGGGAATTCTTCCAGATCTGTCGCCATCGTATCGTTCCAGCGATTCAAGTAACCAAACAGGGCGATACTGGCGACAATTTCGACGATTTCATCATCGCTGTAGTGTTTTTTCAATTCAGTAAAGTGCTGCTCGTCCGCGCTGTTGGGAACCAGGCTGGCGTTGAATGCCAGATTCAACGCTGCGCGTTCTGCATCCGAGAACAATTCACTGGTTTGGTATTCCCATACCGCCGCAATTTTTTCAGAAGATGCATTGTAGATTTTTGACAGATTGGCCATATGTGATTGGCAGTAGCGGCAACCGGCAGCTTGACTGGCAATTAAGGCGACCAACATTTTCAACTCTTCAGGTACTGTGCCTTCATACAAAACAGCCTGGTTGAGTTGCATAAATGCTTTTGAAATATTTGGTCGTCGTTGCATGGTGAGAATACTGTTGGGGATAAAGCCGCGAGTTTTCTCATAGTGTTCGAACTTTGGTGTCAGCTCTGGTGTGGCGTGTTTTGAAAGTGGATTGATGTGTGCCATAAGGTATTCCTCCGGTATTTATTGTTTGCAATTTGTACACTGCTGTCCCATAAACTTTAAGGGCACTTCTAAAAATGCACTATTTCCGCGATAGCGGCGTTGGCGTCGTACTCGAGTCCTCATGTATGTCTTATACACTGCGGGTCTGCGTGCGCCGCCGCCTTGCTCTCACGAAAATATCACTATTTTTAGAAGCGCCCTTAGGTTTTTATCCCTGAATCACAGGAAAAATAAGGCCGTCAAAGAGTTTGGGTTCGCAGCAGACATGAATTGGGTATTGTTCGCTGTGACGCGCCGTAAACCCATCCATGGGGGCTCGAGGTCAGCATCCTTGCTGACCACGGTCACATCAAGCAATACCCAATTCATGTTGTTCGAGTTTGTGGGACAGCAATGCAATTTGTACTATTCGAATTTTCTACACTCCATGCATGTTCCAAGCCTGGTAGAGCAATCGGCAGCCAAAGAAGGTCAGAATTAGTTTGAAGGTCAACCGGAAGTTCTGTTCAGAGACTCGTACCAGAACTTGTTTTCCTGTCCAGGTGCCCAAATAGCTGACCAAAAAAACGGCGGCAATCAAGGGAAGATAGGGGCGATAATCAAAGCCAACCAGCATATAGCCCGTCATTTTCAGGATACCCATGGTCAGCAGGCTGCCGGCGATTGTGGCCACAACCTGCTGTTTTTGAAGCTTTGTGCGCAATATCACCGCGTGAAAAACGCCCCCATAGGCAAACACCGTTGACAGGAAGGAGTGAATAGCTCCAACCCAAAAAAAAGGTTTCGGCAGATTCCTGGCAGGCAAGTCAGGTACCCATACGCTGAGCATCAGCACTCCCAGTACAAGTGCAATAATCCAGTCTGGCAAGTTGACATAAATCTGGGCACCGGCAAATACGCCAATTAAGCAGCCCAGTGAGAAAGGCTTGGCAATTGGCCAGTAAATGTCTTTCCAGTAGAGTGCAATCCGACTGATCAATGAGCCGAACATCAATGGGCTGTGTAGTGGTATGACTGCCTGGATAGGTAGCAAGCTGGTCATCATCGCCAGCATCAGCATGGCGCCGCCAAGCCCAAAGGCAGCATTGATAAAGGCAGCTAAATAGCTACCCACTACGACGATTGCAAAATTTGCTGTTGATAATTCAGCCACCGGGCATACTCGTATTTAAGCCGCGTGGTCGGCAGCTGATGGAGAGGTGGGTAATGCTGTTTGGTTATTTCTCGCTGTGTAAATTTATGAAAACTCTTTTATGTTTGGCACTGAGTCTTCATTGTTGGATGCGGTAAACAAGTATTATTTCTAATATAAGAAGCTACTCGCGTTCTTTTGTATCAAGCTTTTCAACCAGGTCTTCCAGTAACTCGTACAGCAAGTTGAGCTTGCCGGGTCCAAAGCGCTCGCTGATAAATTGATAGCGTTCGTTGGATACCGGAGCAATCTTGTCGTACAGCTTGTGTCCACTGGGTGTTAAAACAATGGCCGAGCGCCGCAAGTCACTGGTCACCGCTTTACGCTCCACCAAGTTTCGGCCTTCCAGATTTTGCAAAATTCGGGACAAACTGGGCATAAGCAAATAGCAGCTTGTAGCCAGCTCGGATATCTCCAGGCTGGGCACCCCCTGCAAGGCGCGTATAACCCGCCACTGCTGTGCCGATAGGTTATTTTCCTGCAGCGAGGGCAGGAATTTTTTCATTACCACTTCCCGTGCTCGCAGTAATGCCATGGGCAGGGAGTGGTCAAAGTCACGCAGGTTTTTATCAGTCATTTGAGCAGTTTGCTGTGATTACAGTTGTTCGTCAATGACCCCATTCACCAGAGTGCCAACACCTTCGACCTCGACCTCGACAATATCTCCTGGTTTTAAATACTTCGGAGGGTCAAAGCGTGCACCAGCGCCATTGGGGGTGCCGGTAGCAATAATATCGCCGGGCTTCAGGTGGAAGAATTTGGAAAAGTAGCTAATGATGTACTTGAACGGAAACATCATGCTGGCAGTGGTGTCATCCTGGCGTACTTCGCCATTTACGCGAGTAGTAACCCGCATATTTTCAAACTGCTGGGCGGTGAACTCGTCGGCGGTAACCATCCATGGGCCCATGGAGCCGGAATGTACAAAGTTCTTTCCCTGAGTGACGTTGAACTTGGCATGGCGCACCCAGTCGCGCAAGGTGCCTTCGTTCATAATGGTCAAACCTGCAATATGGCCGTAGGCGTTTTCTTCGCTGATGCGGCGACCTTCTTTGCCGATTACGATAACAATTTCGCCTTCGTAGTCCAGCTTGTGGGATTCGGGGGGGCGAACCAGCGGTTTGTCGTGGCCGGTGAATGAATCCGGTGTGCGAATAAACAGGCTGGGATATTTCGGGGCTTCGGAACCGTCTTTGTACTCAGCATTGCGGTTGGCGTAGTTAACGCCAACACAGGCAATTTTTTCCGGTGTGGTGATAGGGGGGAGGTAAGCCACCTCGCCGGCAGAGTAATCCACATCCAGCGTGCTAGCCAGCTCTTTCATCTCAGCCAGTTTATCTTGCTGAATGGCCTCGAACAGGCTGCCTTGTACCCGTTTGCCGAGGTCGATAATGCCCTGGTCGGTAATCACGCCCCAGGACCGGATGTTTTCTCGTTCGAATGTTAAAAACCGCATTATCTTGCACTCTGATTGGTTGGGTTTAATGCTCAACAATAATTAATGTGTTAAGCAATATCAACTAAAAATTAATGGTTTTGGTTTTTTGGGGTGACTCAATATAGGTTTTTGCTCGGATCGAGTTGAAAATCCATATCAAAGAGTTTAACCTGTTAATAATAATCTGTGGACTGTTATGGCTATATGCTCTGAGGTGAAGAAATGGCACAACTCGAAAGTAACTGTGAAGCGGCAGAAGGCTGGCTGCAGCGTTTTAAAAGCAACACAACCGGCCACTTGATTAATGGTGAGATAGTCGTTCCTGAAAACGCGGAAACCTACACTAACGTTACTCCGGTGGATAATACGACCTTGGGGGAGGTGGTTGCTGGAACCGAAGCAGACATGAATGCCGCCTGTGAAGCGGCTGAAGCGGCTTTTGAACAGTGGCGTGACATTCCCGGAGCCGAGCGCAAAAAAATCCTCAATCACTTTGCGGATAAAATCACCGAGCGCGCTGAAGAAATTGCCCTGGTGGAATCAATGGATTGTGGCCAGCCAATTCGTTTTATGAAGCAGGCAGCCTTGCGCGGTGCTGCCAATTTCCGCTTCTTTGCGGATAAGGCACCGGAAGCACAAAACGGCCAGGCCTTGTATCAGCAAGATCACACTAACTACACCATGCGCACTCCCATTGGCCCGGTGGGTATTATTACCCCCTGGAACACACCGTTTATGTTGGCTACCTGGAAGATCGCACCGGCGTTGGCAGCGGGCTGTACAGTGGTGCATAAGCCCGCTGAGTTGACTCCTCTGAGTGCAATGCTATTGGCAGAGATTGCCACGGATGCCGGATTGCCAAATGGTGTATGGAATACGGTAAATGGCTTTGGTGAAACAGTGGGTAAGCGCCTTACTGAACACAAGGCCATTAAAGCGGTTGCTTTGGTGGGTGAATCTGCAACTGGCAGCCACATTATGCGCCAGGGAGCAGATACCTTGAAACGCGTTCACTTTGAACTGGGGGGCAAAAACCCGGTGATTGTGTTCGACGATGCAGACTTTGATCGCGCCCTGGATGCAGTGGTATTCATGATATACAGCCTCAATGGTCAGCGTTGTACTTCTTCGAGTCGCTTGCTGATTCAAGATGGCATTAAAGACAGGTTTATCGAAGCGCTCCAGTCTCGAGTGGAAAGTCTGCGCGTTGGTCACCCATTAGATCCGCAAACCGAGGTGGGCCCATTGGTACATCGCGGCCACTTCGACAAAGTTTGCAGTTACTTTGATATTGCCAAAACAGATGGTGCCACCACTTTGGTGGGCGGCAGCAAGCGTGAAGACCTAGGTGCCGGGAATTACGTAGCACCCACACTGTTTACAGGCGCCAACAACAATATGCGCATTGCCCGTGAGGAAATTTTTGGCCCTGTGCTGACAGCCATGAGCTTCGATACGGAAGAAGAAGCCATCGCCATAGCCAACGATACCGATTATGGCTTGTCGGCCTACGTGTGGACCGAGAATACCGGTCGTGCCATGCGTATGGCCAAGGCGGTGGAAACTGGCATGCTGTGGGTCAATTCGGAAAATAATCGCAATCTGCCGTCGCCCTTTGGTGGTATCAAGATGTCAGGCATTGGTCGTGATGGTGGCGACTACAGTTTCGATTTCTATATGGAAACCAAAAATGTCTGTGTCGCACACGGCACCCACAAAGTACCCGTGTTGGGTCGCTAACCCAGCCAGTTAGGAGAAACTATTATGGGCAAGCTCGCTTTTGCCGCAAAAATTACTCATGTGCCGTCCATGTACCTGTCGGAAATGGATGGTCCCCATAAAGGTTGTCGTGATGAAGCCATTGCAGGGCATAAAGAAATCTCCCGTCGCTGTCGCGAATTGGGGGTGGATACGATTGTGGTATTCGATACCCATTGGCTGGTGAATTCGGGCTATCACATCAACAACGCCCCACATTTTGAAGGCGTTTACACCAGTAATGAGCTGCCGCACTTTATCAAGAACTTGCCCTATGAATACGATGGCAATCCTGAACTTGGCCATTTGATTGCCAAGTGCGCAACAGATGCGGGTGTGTTTACCCGGGCGCACGATTCGACCACTTTGGCATTGGAATACGGTACTTTGGTGCCCATGCGCTATATGAACGAAGATCGCCACTTTAAAGTGGTATCTGTGTCCGCTATGTGCCAGGTACACTCCCTGGATGACAGCGCCAAATTTGGCGCGGCTCTCAGAAAAACCATCGAGGAAGATTACGATGGTACGGTGGCAATTTTGGCCTCGGGTTCCCTGTCTCACCGCTTTGCGCAAAACGGGGTATCCGAAGGTTATCTGCACAAAGTCTGGTCGCCTTTTTTGGAATCTTTCGATTACGAAGTAGTGCAAATGTGGGAAAAGGGCGAGTGGGAAAAATTTACTGCCCTGCTGCCAGAATATGCAGAGAAGTGTCATGGTGAAGGTTTTATGCACGACACGGCCATGCTGTTGGGCGCTTTGGGGTGGAATAAATACAAAGGTAATGTCGAGGTGTTGACCCCCTATTTTGGCAGCTCTGGAACCGGTCAGATCAACGCGGTATTTCCGGTTTAAGGGGAGATTAATGGCACATTTTATTGTTGAGTACTCGGCTAATCTTGATCCGGAACAATTAGATTTACAGGGCCTTTTTGAGAAGTTACACCAAACAGTTCTCGATACAGGTTTGTTCCCAGTAGCAGGTATTCGCAGCCGCGCTCACCGTTGTGAGCACTTTCGTATCGCTGACGGCTCGAGTCATTTTGGCTTTGTGCACCTGGAGTTTAAACTGGGTTCGGGGCGTTCAAACGAGGAAAAACAGCAGACTGGTGAACAGTTGTTGAAAACCCTGAAAGAACATTTGCAACCTTTGTACGAAAGCATGGGCTTGGCCATTTCCTTTGAAATGTCAGAGTTGCCAGCCATTAAATACAATCACAATAACTTGCGTGAATACCTGGCAAAACCGTAACCACGGAAACCAACAAGAGAAGATTATGCTAACCAAAGAGCAAATCCAGCAGGCCGCTGATGAGCTGTACCAGGCGGAGATCGATCGGCGGCCTGTCGATCCGTTGACATTGCGCCACCCCGATATGGATATGGACGATGCCTACAGTGTGCAAAGCGCCTGGGTGGATCGCAAAATTGCTGATGGTCGTAAAGTGATCGGCTATAAAATTGGTTTGACCTCACGGGCCATGCAGCAGGCGATGAAAATCGATGTGCCGGATTATGGTGTGCTGCTGGACGATATGGAATTTGCTGACGGCAGTGACATTGAAGCCGCGCAATTTATCGACCCACGCATTGAAGTGGAGTTGGCATTTGTATTGAAGGATCGTCTGGAGGGTGAGAATGTTTCACTGTTTGATGTTCTCAACGCCACGGACTATGTGGTACCAGCGCTGGAAATTATTGCTGCACGCAGTCACCGGGTTCATCCGGAAACAGGCTACACCCGCAATGTATTTGACACCATTTCCGACAACGCCGCCAACGCCGGGATTATTATGGGTGGCAGGCCCATCAAGCCGGATGCTACCGATCTGCGTTGGTGCGGGGCGCTGTGTTATCGCAATGGTGTTTTGGAAGAAACCGGTTTGGCCGCAGGGGTCTTGAATCACCCGGCCAATGGTATTCGCTGGATCGCACGCCGTTTTGCCCCCCATGGTATTGCACTGGAACCGGGTCAAATACTGCTTGCCGGTTCATTTACGCGGCCACTGGTGGTTAAAGCCGGTGATACCATTCATGCGGATTACGGTTCCCTGGGTGGCATTTCCTGTCAATTTGTGTGATTGAGCCGCTGCTATAAACACGAAAGAACAAACCATGATTGAAAATACTTTCAAAAAACGTCTGCGAGAATCCGGCTCCCAATATGGCCTGTGGCTCGGTATTCCTGACCCCACCTGCGCAGAAATTTGTGCAGGTGCCGGTTTTGATTGGCTCCTGATTGATGCCGAGCACGCGCCATATGATGTGGCAGCGGTACAACGCCACTTGCAAGTCATCCAACCCTACCCACCGCAAGCTATTGTGCGCCCGGTAGAAGGGCGCACTGCCTTGCTGAAGCAGCTGTTGGATGTTGGTGCTCAAACGTTTCTGGTTCCCATGGTAGATACTGCTGATCAGGCAGAGGAGTTGGTACAGGCTGTAAACTATCCGCCCAAAGGTATCCGTGGCTTGGGTACCTCTATGGCTCGCGCCGCCGGTTACAATCGGGTGCCGAACTATGTTCATAAAGCCAATGATCAAATCTGCCTGTTGCTGCAAGTGGAAACCACAAAAGCGGTGGAAAATCTGGACAGTATTCTGTTGGTTGAAGGGGTTGATGGTATTTTTATCGGCCCGTCAGATTTGTCTGCTTCCATGGGTTATATCGGCCAACCGGATCATCCGGAGGTGGTAAAAGCCATCGAACAATCTATTCAGAAAATCATCGCTGCGGGCAAAGCGCCGGGCATTCTTTCGGTAAACCCGGAAATGGCCCGCAAATATGCCGGTTTGGGGGTGAAATTTATTGGCGTTGGTGTAGACGCAGCCTTGCTGACTAAAGCCACAACGGATTTGGCGAAGCAGTTTATCGGTGGGATTGATGGTGGTGAGGTTGGGTATTAAAGATTTTAAAAATAGTGCATTTTTAGAAGTGCCTTTTAGCCAATATGCTCACCATATTAAGAGGCTATCCACCTTTTGTTCGACGGAACTGCGTTGGTGTAATGCCATTATTCCAACGGACAAAAGCGCGAGTGAATCCGGATGTGTTTGAAAAGCCCATCATTTGTGAAACTTGAGTAATGGTTAGAGTGGTGTCTTTCAGGAGTCGTATGGCGAGGCTGCCTGAAATATTTTCGGTAAGGCTCTTGAAGGTTATGCCTTCAGCGCGCAGGCGTCTATTGAGGGTGGAAGAAGATATTCCCAGATAACGAGCCATTTTTTGTGCTGTAACTGGTGGAGCAACCTGGCTGTCGAAAATTGCACGCCGGATTTGGTCGGAAAAACCAGTAGTACGCATTTTTTCCGTCAGGTCACTGTCCAGGTAATTCTTTAGTATCTGGTATAACTCTGGTTCAAATAGCTTTCCGCGGTATACGCCGTATTCCTTGGGAAAGCGTATCAGATTTACTTCCTGCTCGAAAAAACACTTTGCCCCCAATAGTCTTTCGTAATGAGCAACAGGAGCACCGGGCTGGTGGCGAAAGTGTATCGCATTGATATTTACATCGCCGTCGCTGAACAGGCGTATCAACTGTACAGTTACTGAAAGTGTGAATTCTACGTCTTGGCGACAGTCCGTATTGGTAGAGTTATAGGTTTCATAGCTGTACCAAAGCTCATTACCTTCCTGGCTGAAGCGATTGACTGTAGAGTCCTGTACCAGATTGATAAAGTGATGAAGTTGGCTCAAACCTTCGTAAAGGGTGTGGGCGGAGAGAAATAAAAAACCCAAGGCTCCGAGAGTTGCTGCACCACTTTGTTTGGCCAGCTTGATCCCGAGTAATGGATCATTGGTTAACTTGGCTGCAGTTTCCATAATTTCCAAATAGGTTCTAAGGGGCATAGAGCTGTTTGGGCGATCCATTCCTTCTGGAGATATACCACATTGGCGCAGCAGGTGATCAATATCTACACCTTGTTCCTTCATAGGTAAGCGTAAATTCCGCAATATCGAAGACCAGATTCGCGGCTCTGGTAGCGGAGTATGTAGAAGGTCTTCTTTCATGGAGTTGATTCTTGATTAGGGGGGAATTTGCCCGCTTGAATTCACGGTGATCTAAAATGGTAATGTATTGACCTATAAAGATAAAGTGTGAGGGTGGCTTCACAGTATTCTTGCTAAAAAATTAACATGTTAAACAAATGGTGAGTATATCTGTAGCCCTCAGCATTTTCTGTAAACTCCCTCAGTTATCACCACAGCCCGTTCTGTTGGTGGCTGAGTGTAGCTGATTGATTGGTTCCCCAATACAAGTTGAATCTGCCTGAATAAAAATACACTTTAACGTACGGCTTGCAACATATTAACAAGTTAAGTATATTTCTTGTCTTTATCAATGAATTGCATCAAGGGCGAATGGTAACAATCTCTTTTTATAGTCTCGCTTCAGGCTTGTGTGTGTTGAGCTTAGGTAGCTATTCGATACGAGTTGTAGTTTTGTATAAATAGAAGAGGTAGATCATGGTCTGTACAGGGTTGGATCGGATCGAAAATGCCAGTATTGATGAAATAAGAAGCTTACAGCTTGCTCGGCTCAAGAAAAGCCTTTGTCATGCATACAACAACAGTCCGGTATACAAGCAAAAATTCGATGCCGCTGGAGTTGTGAAAGAACCTGGTGGCATTGCACGTTCTGAGGGCAAAGCACAACGGGTTATAGATCATCGTTAAATAACGGCTGAAAAGTATTTAGAATTCATTAACTAGCATTTAGTAGCAGCGAGGATGTTATGCAACAGTTTCCTATGATTATTAATGGTGAGTCGGTTCAGGCTGAAACCAGATTCGGTGTTAAAAACCCTGCCACTGGCGAAGTATTTGCAGAGTGTCAAAACGGTAACGGGGATTATGTGGATCAGGCTGTTAGAGCTGCCAGGGCAGCTTTTCCTTCCTGGAGTCGCACCAGCGATGCAGAGCGCACAGAGAAAATTCTCGCCATTGCCGATGCAATGGAAGCCAATATGCCAGAGCTGATGCAGTTGGTAACTATGGAAAATGGCAAACCCATGGGGGGCTTGAATGGTGTCGGCTCTGGCATGGAAGTGGGCGGTGCCATTGCTTGGGCGCGTTATACAGCCAGTTTGGAAATTCCCATTGATGTCATCCAGGATAACGACGAGGCCAGGGTCGAAGTACATCGCAAGCCATTGGGTGTTGTTGCTTCCATTACGCCATGGAACTGGCCACTGATGATTGCTATCTGGCATGTTATTCCCGCTCTAAAAACCGGCAATACTGTTGTATTGAAACCGTCGTCTTTTACGCCGCTCTCTACTATTCGCTTCGTAGAGTTGGCTAACGAAATACTGCCTGCTGGTGTACTCAATTTGGTAAGCGGCGAGTCCGGTGTTGGTTCAACCATAACCGGGCATCCAGATATCAATAAAATCGTGTTTACCGGCTCTACACCGACTGGCAAACGGATTATGAAAAACGCTTCTGACAACCTTAAGCGAGTGACTTTGGAGCTGGGTGGTAATGATGCGGGTATCGTTCTGCCAGACATCAATGTGAAAGAGATGGCTCCCAAATTATTTGGTGTGAGCTTTCATAACAATGGTCAGACTTGTGCCTGTTTGAAACGCATGTATGTGCATGAATCTATTTACGACGAACTGAGTGCTGAGTTGGCAAGGCTGGCCAGGGACGCCGTGGTTGGTGATGGCCTGGAGGAGGGTACTGAGCTGGGGCCGTTGCAGAATCAGGATCAACTGGATGTGGTCACCGACCTGGTTGAAGATGCTAAAAATTCCGGAGCGACCATTTTGGCCGGCGGGAGCAAAATGGATCGTCCGGGATACTTCCACGAGCCAACGATTGTCACTGGCTTGTCTGATGGGGCCAGATTGGTCGATGAGGAACAGTTCGGCCCAGCCCTGCCAATCATCAAATATTCCGATATTGATGAAGTAATCGCACGGGCCAACGACAATGAAAATGGGCTTGGTGGTTCAGTGTGGTCCAGTGATCCACAAAAAGCCGCGCAGATAGGCTTACAGTTAGAATGTGGTTCTGTATGGATTAACGAGCATGGAGCTATTCAGCCCGATGCGCCTTTTGGCGGTGTTAAGCAGTCAGGTGTGGGTGTAGAGTTTGGGAGTTATGGCTTGGAAGAATATTCATCCCTGCAAACATTGAAAATTATGAAGTAACACCTCCTAGCCCGCATTTCTCGCAAGGATTTGGGAATTGCAGTGAGAGATTGTGCTCTGTACTGTATTTTCCGACTAAACCCATAGCCGTAGCTATGGGTGAGGGAGAAAAATGCAGTACAGAGTGCAAGATCCGCTGCAAACCCGAATAGGCAAAATAAACTACACTGGCAGTCTTTAGCGAAATCTCTCCCGCCGTCTTGTGAGAAATGCGGGCTAGGGCTAAAACCGGTGCGAAACTTACCAACGTTCATGCCGACTGATGCCGATAGATTGCCAGTTCTTGTTGCGGTAGCGCCGAATGGCGCTCTCCGTAGCCAAATCGATCATCAAAAGCAATAAAATAAGGTTTGGGGTGCACTGGAAAATTCTATTTGGAAATATTCTCTGAGTCCAAGGTTAATTCCTTTTAACCTATTGATCTATATGATAAAAGATGGCGCACCCGGCGCGATTTGAACGCGCGACCTTCGGCTTCGGAGGCCGACACTCTATCCAGCTGAGCTACGGGTGCGTAAAAAGAGGGCGCATAATACTGATATTGGTCAGTGTAGTCTATCGGGCACTTCTAAAAATGCACTATTTCCGCGATAGCGGCGTTGGCGTCGTGCTCGAGTCCTCATGTATGCCTTATACACTGCGGGTCTGCGCACGCCGCCGTCTTGCTCTCGCAAAAATAGCACTATTTTTAGATGTACCCTATCTCTGCGGTGGCAAGCATTTCACCGGCACAGGTTTGACGCTATAATCCGCTCCTGACAAAAACTAAGTGGGCTAGCCCACCAGTAAGCCACGATGATAATAACAGCGTTTTGGAGCTGAAAATGAGCCAACTGAAATCTTGGGGTGTGTTGCTGACTGCCGCAGTGCTGGTCGCTTGCGGGTCTGACAAACAGACGGAATATTCTGCCGATCAGGAAAAAGCCATTGCCGAGCGCATAGCGCCTGCGGGCGAGCTGGCCATGGAGGGTGATCCTATCGCCTCTGCGCCGGTGGTGGTGGCGAGCAATGCCGGGCCACGTTCCGGTGAAGATATTTACAAAAAGTCCTGCTTTGCCTGTCATACCACCGGTGCAGCCGGGGCGCCCAAGCTGGGTGATGCCGCTGCCTGGGCAGAACGCATCGCCAAAGGCATGGATGTTCTCAATGACAGTGCCTGGAATGGCTTTAAAACCATGCCCGCCAAAGGCAACTGCTTTGACTGTTCTGAAGAAGAAGTTCAGGCGGCGGTGCAGTACATTGTGGATGGTAGCCAATAACTGCATTTGCCCACAGTGTGAATGGATAAAAGCCTCCTTCGGGAGGTTTTTTTGTGGCTGAACTTTCATAGGGTGCCCCGGTCTTAGCGGTATCGCTTTACGACTGATAGTGGACGCTCTATGTTTAAATACACCATCCTGTTGACATTGGTTGCGGCGGCGAGCAGCTTGCTCTCGGCCTGCAATGTAGACTCCAATGGCATTCATGCCAGCGCTCAAACAGGTTCTACGGCCAGCCAAGGTACTTTTCAAATGCCAGATGACGAAACCCTGAAAAACACATTGACGCCGCTGCAGTATCGGGTCGCACGTGAAGATGGCACCGAGCCTGCGTTTCGCAATGAATACTGGGATAACCATGAACACGGCATTTACGTGGATATTGTGTCCGGTAAGCCACTGTTCAGTAGCCTCGACAAGTATGATTCCGGCAGTGGCTGGCCCAGCTTTACCCGGCCAATCGACAGTGGCGAGATTGTTGAAAAACGCGACTTCAACTTCGGCATGGTGCGTACCGAAGTGCGCAGCCAGACCGCCGATTCCCACCTGGGCCACGTATTTGAAGACGGCCCCAAAGACCGCGGCGGCCTGCGCTACTGCATCAACTCGGCATCGCTGAAGTTTGTGCCGTTGGCTGAGATGGCGGGGCAGGGATACAGCCAGTATCTGCAGCCCTTTGCAGATGCCAGCCTGATCGAGCTGCCGGAGTCCACGGTTGAGGTGGCCTATTTAGCCGGTGGTTGCTTCTGGGGTATGGAAGAAATCATTCGCGCCATTCCCGGTGTGCTGAATACCGAAGTGGGTTACACCGGCGGTGACCTGGCCAATGCTACCTACGACGATGTGAAAAAAGGCAACACAGGCCATGCGGAGAGCATCAAAGTGGAGTTCGATGGATCAGTGTTGAGCTTTGACGTACTGCTGCGAGACTGGTTTTTCAAAATGCACGATCCCACCACCGAAAATCGCCAGGGCAATGACATTGGCAGCCAGTACCGCAGCGCCATTTTTTACCACTCAGACGCCCAAAAAAGCGCCGCTGAAAAGGTGATTAAGGAAGTGGATGCCGCCGGTAAATGGCCGAAACCCATTGTCACCGAAGTAACTGCTGCCGGCGATTTTTGGACAGCCGAAACTTACCATCAGGATTATTTGCAGAAGTATCCGAACGGATACACGTGCCATTGGATCAGGGATTGACCGTTGTCACCCTGAGCGCAGCGAAGGATCTCAGAGCGAGATCCTTCGCTGCGCTCAGGATGACGGAAATACTCAGGATGACGGAAATACTCAGGATGACGGAAATACTCAGGATGGTGTAAAAACTTAAGCCTCGGTTTGCGCCGGGGCTTTTTTGATCCAGCGTCCAAAAAACACTCCCGCCTCAAACAGCAACCACATGGGTACTGCCAGCAGGCATTGGGATATGGGGTCCGGTGGGGTCAGCAGCATGGCCACCACAAAGCACCCCACCACAATGTAAGGGCGCTTGCTCACCAGCTTTTTCGGCGAAATGGCGCCGGAAAAAATCAGCAACATGGTGGCGATGGGGATTTCAAAGGCAATACCAAAGGCGAAGAACAGCTTGAGAGCGATTTCCAGGTAACTGGTAATGTCCGGTGCTACCTGAATACTCAGTGGACCGGTGTTGGTAAAGAACATCCACACCAACGGGAAAATTACGTAATAGGCGAATGCGATACCGGCGTAAAACAACACAATGCTGGACAGCAGAATGGGCATCGCCATTTTGCGTTCGCGGCTGTACAGCCCTGGGGCAACAAACCCCCATATCTGCGACAGTATGTAGGGCACGGCAATAAAAATGGCCACCGCAAAGGTCAACTTCAGGGGAGCAAAAAAGGACGCCGTAATGTTGGTGGCAATCATGGTGCTGCCTTCCGGCAGAGCAGCTCGCAGCGGTGCGGAAACGAACTCGTAGATGTCGTTGCTGAAGGCAAACAGCCCTGCGAACAATACCAGGGTGACCAGCAGGGTTCTCAGCAGCCGGTCGCGCAGCTCGATCAGGTGTGCCACCAACGGTTGTTTGTGCTCATCCTGTTCGCTGGCGGAAGGGTTGTCGCTGCTCATGGTTTTTCAGGTGTTTGGTCGGGCTGATCGGTGTCGACGGGGCTGTCTTCCAGCTCGTCATCACGGGGTAGAGGTTCGTAGTCGTGATCGCTGGGGCCGCTTTGTTGCACCATTTGTTCCATTTCTTTTTTGCTGGCTTCCAGTTGCCGTAAAATTTCTTCGTTGTGCAGTTGGCGGCGTACTTCGTCCAACTGAAATTCGTTTTCAATACCCTGTTTGATATTGCCGAGGCTGCGCTTCAGGCGGCCAACCCAAAGGCTGATGGCACGCACCACTTCCGGCAGGCGCTTGGGGCCTATAACAATCAACCCCAGAACGGCAATAACCAGTAACTCTGCGCCGCCAATATCAAACATAATAAGTTACGATTTTTTTTCTTCGGCGTTTTCTTTAGCACTGGACGTGTTTTCCACAGAATCGGTTTCCGTTTCTTCCAGTTGCTTGGGGTCGTCATTGACGGCGCTTTTAAAGCCCTTTACCGCGCCGCCCAGGTCGCTGCCGATAGAGCGCAGTTTTTTGGTGCCGAAAATCAGCGCCACAATAATCAATATGATCAGTAATTCCTGCCAGCCAAAACCCATGGTGTTTCTCCTTAATCGTTATTTGTGTGGTTGCCGCGAGCGGCTTTTTCGTCATGGCCCGAGGTGCCAAACCGCCGTTGCAGCTCATTGAGTACAGAGTCGGTATTTTCCCCAAGGTGGGACAACATTACCAGTGAGTGAAACCATAGGTCGGCAGTTTCACCAACCAGATCACGATTGTCGCCGCTGTGGTGCGCATCTTTGGCGGCAATGATTGTCTCGGCGGCTTCTTCGCCCACTTTTTCCAGAATTTTATTCAGGCCCTTGTGATGCAATGAAGCCACGTAAGAGCTGTCCGGGTCGGCGCTGCGGCGCTGGGCCAAAATAGCATCGAGCTGTTGCAAAATATCGTTGCTCATCACTTGTGTGCTCAAATTCTCAGTAGATGTCTTTGGGGTCTTTCAGCACCGGGTCTGCGTCTTGCCATTCGCCGTTTTCCAGCGGGCGAAAAAAACAGGATTGGCGACCGGTATGGCAGGCGATACCGCCCAGTTGTTCCACCTGCAGCAAAACCGTGTCGCCGTCACAGTCCAGGCGCACCTCTTTTACCTGTTGCACATGGCCGGAGGATTCGCCTTTGCGCCACAATTGCTGGCGCGAGCGCGACCAGTATACGGCCTGCTTTTCCTGTACGGTGATGGCCAGAGATTCCGCATTCATCCACGCCATCATCAGCACCCGGCCACTGGCGGCGTCCTGGGCGATAGCGGGCACCAGGCCATCGCTGTTCCATTTTACTTCTTGGAGAAATGTATTCTTGTCTGAAATCATACGTTTAACCATGCTGTCATTGCGAGGAGCGTAGCGACGCGGCAATCTCCTGAATTCGGAGTGCCTGTCTGGAGGTCGCCACGTCGCTACGCTCCTCGCGATGACGAGTAATTTAAAAGAATTATGACACAGTTAATGCTGTAGCCAGAGCAATACCCATAGCCGCACCAATCAGTGCCCCGATCAGTAAATTCAGTAACGTACGCTGCCTCTGTGGTGGCCGGGATGCGGCAAGCGTGCTATCCAGCCTTTCTATTTGTTGCAGCGAGCGATACACCATTTGGGGGATTTGCGGGAAGTGTTCCAGCCATTCCGGGCCGTAGCGTTTCACCTTTTCCAGTAGTGCAGATGGGCTCACCCGGCGTTTCAGCCAGCGTTCCAGAAACGGGTGAGCGGTGGCCCACAAATCCAGCTCCGGGTGCAGTTGTCGCCCCAGCCCTTCTACGTTGAGCAAGGTTTTTTGCAGCAGTACCAGTGATGGCTGCATTTCCATATCAAAGCGGCGCGCAGTGCGGAACAGGCTAACCAGAATATGGCCGTAGGAAATCTCGCTCAACGGGCGCTGGAAAATGGGCTCACAGACCGCGCGAATGGCACTGGTAAATTCATTGACCGGCGTGTTTTCCGGCACCCAGCCAGAGAGTACATGCAGCTCTGCCACCTGGCGATAATCGCGGCGGAAAATGGCGAGCAGATTGCGCGCCAGGTAGTATTGGTCGTTGTCACTGAGGGTGCCCATAATGGCACAGTCCACTGCCAGGTAACGGGGTTTTTGCGGCTGGCTGGCGTCCACAAAAATGTTTCCCGGGTGCATGTCCGCATGGAAAAAATTGTGGTCGAACACCTGGGTAAAAAAGATTTCTACCCCCCGTTCTGCCAGGGCCTTAAAGTCTGTCTGTTGTGCGCTGAGGGTATCGGTATCGGTGACTGGCGTGGCGTAAATGCGTTCGGTGACCATAACCTGCTCGTTGCTGTAATCCCAGTGTACCTGGGGTACATACAGCAAGCCGCTCAGTTCGGAAGTGTCAAAATTGCGTTTCAGCAGCGAAGTATTGGCCGCTTCGTGTTGCAGGTTGAGTTCGTCGAAGATGGTAGTGCGGTAGTCCTGCACAATTTCTTCCGGGCGCAGGCGGCGCCCTTCAGCGGTGCGTGCCACCAGAGCGGCGACAGTTTCCAGCAGTAGCAGGTCTTGCTCGATGGTTTTTTCAATGCCGGGGCGGATGGCTTTGACCACCACTTCAGTGCCGTCTTGCAAAGTGGCTGCGTGCACCTGGGCCACGGACGCGGAGGCCAGTGGTTGACGATCAAATTCGCCAAACAAATTGTCAACGCTGTCCCCCAGGGCGTTTTCGACAATGTCGATAAACTGTTGTGCGGCAAACGGCGGTACGTTGTCCTGTAGCTTGTCCAGTTCGCTTACCATATCCGCAGGCACCAGATCCGGGCGGGTGCTCAACAACTGACCGAACTTCACAAATACCGGCCCCAGTTCCTCCAGCGCAAGGCGCAGTCGCTCGCCACGGGAGCGCTTTGGTTGTGGCAGCAGGCGTGCTGGCACGACCAGCAGCTTCAGGGCGGTGGGCAGTTTGTGGTCGTTGAAAAATGTGTCCAGGCGGTGACGCTGGAAAACCCGTGTGATCTTTGCCAGGCGGCGAATGCGTCTCATTCGGCTGCCCCTTGTTGTTCGTCCATTCTCTGTTGAATGCGGCGTACCCTGGCTGCAAGGCGATCCAGGTCGCTGCTGAGAGTGCGAACGTTGCGGGCAAAATGGCTCATTTCTTCCGGGTTAGGGGTAAGTTGAGCTTCATCTTTGAGAAAGTTGGCCGTCACTGCTGCCACCCGTGGTCGCGCCTGTTGCTGCCATTGGTGGGCGGCCTTGGCGGTTTTGATGGCCAGATGTGCAGGCAGTTCTCCGACTATTTGCGCCAGCGCACCCTCCCAGTCGATGTCCAGGTCGGACAGGATGGCTTTTAATTGCTGCAAGCGATTCAGCTGACCGCGCACCTCGACGCCGCCACCGGCAAGGGTGTCGTCGTTGTTCAACGCCATGGCAAGCAAGTCGCTGGCGGAACCTTTCACGGCAATATCGGCATCCTCTTGCGGTTCCGTGTAGAGGTGAATCTGCTCACCGCGACTCACCAGGGTAAAGCCCAGACCGGGGGCGGTAATCTCAATGCGCAGGACGGTGCTGCCCATCTCCGCGAGGCGCTGACGAGTGGCCGGGTCGTGTTGCAGGGCGCGATTTATCAGAATTTCGGCGCCGGCCAAGGCACTGCTTTGCAGTTGTGCGATCAAGCCTTAAAGCCCCGGTGCAGGGCGACAATGCCGCCGGTCATGTTGTGGTAGCTGCAGTTGTCAAAGCCTGCGTCCACCATCATTTGTTTGAGGTTTTCCTGATCCGGGTGCATGCGAATGGATTCCGCCAGGTAGCGGTAGCTGTCCGCATCGCTGGCCACCAGTTCGCCCATTTTGGGCAGCAGTTTGAAGGAGTAAAAATCGTAAGCCTTGCCCAATAGTTCACTGGTGGGCTTGGAAAATTCCAGTACCAGCAGGCGCCCACCGGGTTTTAGCACCCGCAGCATGGAGCGCAGCGCCAGCGCTTTATCGGTGACATTGCGCAGACCAAAGGCGATGGTGATACAGTCGAAGCTGTTGTCCGGGTAGGGCAGATACTGGGCGTCCGCCTGGGTAAAGTACACGTTGCCGGTAACGCCGCTATCCATCAGTTTGTCGCGGCCCACTGTGAGCATGGAGTCGTTGATATCCGCCAATACCACCAAGCCGTCTTCGCCGACGATGCGGGAGAATTTGGCACTCAGATCGCCGGTGCCGCCGGCAATATCCAGCACCTTGTGGCCCGCTCGCACGCCGGATAATTCAATGGTCAGGCGCTTCCACAAGCGGTGGATGCCGCCAGACATCAAGTCGTTCATCAGGTCGTATTTGGCGGCGACTGAGTGGAACACTTCTGCCACCTTGCCTGCTTTTTCCTCGGTTTTGACGGTTTCAAAGCCGAAGTGGGTGGTGTTGCTTGGGTTGCCGGGTTCGCTCATGGGGTGGGTGCCTGGATACACAGCTAAAAATCGGAGGCCGATTGTACTATGGATGTGGGTGTAGTGCTTTAGCTGAATGATGGTGGCGATCAGTATCCGGTGGGGATTTTCCAGACACGCCGTAAATACTTCCATGTAGGCTCGTCTGCGGCATCCCTGCCGCAGGCGGTCTGGAAAAGCCCTACCGGATACCGATCTTCAATTTGGCCTTTGGGTATAAAACAGGCAACTTTACAGGTTGCGTTTAATAATGCGGCACAGGGATGTGCCGGCGCTGGCGCAGCAATCTCGTCGAGCCTGGCAGAGGGTTGGTGGAAATCGCCGCATTTCGCTCTATTTTCTGTGCGTTAAATAGCCAATCAACGGGTCCCCGCCGCTGTAGTTTTCCAGGCTCGATAACGAGTCAATAAACAGATAAAACAGCTCTGCCTGGGAGCGTACATCCAGTTTGGCGTAGCTGTTTTTACGGTGCAGTTTGACGGTTTCCGGGGATATGCCCAGTCTTTCGGCAATGGAGCGGGTGGAGTGGCCGTGCAGAAACAGCTGCACGACTTGGGTTTCGCGGTCGGTGAGGATGGAGCGGCCAAAATTGTCCAGGGCGCTTTCCAGTTGATGAGGCAGGTTGGTGTTGTCGCTGTTGATGACTTTTTGGCACCAGTGTTGGCGACAGAGTTCGGCTATTAACGGGGTGATTTCTTCCAGTACCTGAACATCGCGATGGTTGATGCCTTGACTGGTTTGGGTGCGGCCCAGCGCAATGTTGATACCCATGTTTTCACCGATCGCCATAACGTAACCAAATTCATCGGTGAGACCGGTATAGCGGTAATAGCTGCGGTAATATTCGCTGCTGCCAAAGCCGCTGGGGACAATGTTTTTCAGGTGGTAAAAGCCATTGACCTGGTTGTCGGCGATGGCGCGAAAGCAGGGGTCAAGCAGGTAGGCGCCTTCCATAAAGCGAACCACGTTCACTTCGCGTTCGGAGGTTGGCAAATCGTTGTACGCCAGAATCGGCTTCTGATTTTTGCGATAAATCAGCACCAGGGCGTTGTTGAACGACACCAGTCGTTTTAACACGGAAACCAGTTGGCCGGGAAAAGAGTCTGACCCCAGAATGGGGAGCAGTGAGGCCACCGCTTCGCTAAAAACATCAAGGTCGCTACGCATCGGCGCATCTTATCGGTAATGCCGTTTTGATGGCAATTACTTGCCCGCTTTTCCAGCAGTGGCCGCTATTCAAATATTTGACCGCCAATAGCAAAAAGTAATGGCGACAGGCTTTCTAATGATCCCTGTTGATAATGTATTTTGCCAGCGCGCGCAAACCATCGGCACGCGGGCCGAATTCAGATAGCGCGTCCAGGCTGTCGCTGCACAGCTGGGTCGCTTTTTGTTTGGCCCCCTCCAGCCCCAGCAGCGAGGTATAGGTGGGTTTGTTGAGGGCTTGGTCGGCGCCCTGGCGTTTGCCCAGTACGGCGGTATTGCTCTCCACATCGAGAATGTCGTCCTGCACCTGAAAGGCCAGCCCCACAAGGCGACTGTATTCCCTCAGGGCAGCTAATTGGGCAGCAGAGGCGCCGGCACTGAGGGCGCCCAAATGGATGCTGGCGTCGATCAAGGCGCCGGTTTTCAGGTGGTGCATCAGCTCCAGTTGCGACAGGTCGAGGGTTTGGTCAACGGCGGCCAGATCAATGGCCTGGCCCGCCACCATGCCTTGGGCACCTGCCGCCTGACTCAGTTTGGTGATCATTTGCAGGGCTTGCTGCGCCGGTGTGTGGTGAAGCCGGGTCAGCTGTTCAAAAGCCAGTGCTTGCAAGGCATCGCCAGCGAGAATGGCATTGGCCTCGCCAAAGCGCACATGGCAGGTGGGCTTGCCGCGGCGCAGGTCGTCGTCGTCCATGGCGGGCAAATCGTCGTGGATCAGCGAGTAGGCGTGAATCAACTCCACTGCACAGGCCGCCTGGTCGGTGTCGCTGTTAATGTCGCCCACCGCCATTGCCGCACCGTAAGCGAGCATGGGGCGCACCCGCTTGCCACCATTAAGCACGCTGTATTCCATGGCCTTATAGAGTAAGGCGGCATTTGGGTGAGCGTTCAGGCACTGCTTGAGGGCCTGGCCAACCCGCTCCAGAGTGGTTGCCTGGAGCTGTTGCAGTGGTGATGTCATGGGTTGTCGGGGTCGAAAGGTTGTTCGCTGAGCTCGCCGTTTTCCCCGCGGGTGAGGATGGCGACTTTTTGTTCTGCTTGCGCCAGGGCTTGCTGACATTGACGGGTGATCTGGATGCCTTGTTCAAACGCCTTGAGGGAGTCTTCCAGGGACATTTCCCCTTTTTCCATGTCGCTGACCAGGGCTTCCAGTTGGCTCAGTTGTTTTTCAAAATCAATGGCTTTACTGGAACTGGGTGATTTTTTGGCGGCCACGGTAAATCTCTGTTTGCGGAAAGCCTGCCACCCTAACGGAGCCCTATCTGTGGGTCAATACATCACCTCATACATCACCTCATACATCACCTCATACATCACCTCAGAGTTATGGGGGTAGGATATAGATTACAAAAAAATCAGAATTTTACCGATAGTATCCCGGTGCTCACACAGGCACACTGGCACAGCACTGACGCACACCATCATGGATGTTCCCCTCCCACGGATGACACGGACGTTTTGTAAGGTGGCTCTAGGGCTGGAGACTATACTGCTTTAAACCCCCGGGCTCAGGCTTGGGGGTTTTTCTTTTTCTGGCCGGTGCGCTTGACAGTGTCTCTTGTACCGGTATGCTGGGAACCATAGTCACAGGGCAGCCCGCTGTTCCTTTGCAACAGGAGGTGTTACCTTCTTCAGCGTTCCGCAACAGTGTCGATGGCACCGGCCATTATCCGGCATCAGCCACCGGGCTCAACAGCCCGCTGCATACAGTCTTTTTTGCGCTCTCACAAAACCCTTTTCCAAACCCCGTCTGGTCGCCCCGGCGGGGTTTTTCGTTTCTGATTATCTGAAAGGAGCTTCACTGTGCAGCCAATGATCTTGCGCCTCAACCTCGCCGGTCAGCCCATTGAGTGGCTGGGTTGGCAAGACGCGGTTTGTATGTATTCACGAGAACTGGTGAAGTGGACCATGGGGGATGTGGTGCAGCGCATCCACGGCGGTTTTTCGCGCTTTAGCGGAGAGCGTACCATTGTGGAATTGCCCAGTATCATCGCCTGTGGTGGCGAGCGCATGGCTCAGCCGCGCAGAAGCTACCCGCTGAGCAACCGGGCGCTGTTTGTGCGCGATGCTTACCTGTGTATGTACTGTGGCCGCGATTTTGAGGCCAGCGAACTCACCCGGGATCATATCCGCCCCACCTCCCGGGGCGGTAAAGACAACTGGAAAAATGTGGTGTCAGCCTGTCGGCGTTGTAACCAACACAAGGCGAACTATTTACTGGAAGAAATAGGCATGGAGCTGATCGCCCTGCCGTACCAACCCAATAATGCCGAGTACCTGGCATTGATCAACAGCCGCCGTATTCTCGGTGACCAGATGGAATTTTTGCGGGGGCAGTTTTCCAAGAATGCGAGGTGGTTGTGAGCGGCGGGCCAAGTTATTAAACCGGCAACCTTATAGGTTGCGTTTAATAATGTGGCACAGGGATGTGCCGCCGCTGGCGCGAGCCCAATAAAATCAAGCATTTCCACGCAAATGCGCCAGGTTTTATTGGGCGCGCAATACAAAAGGCAGAACGCTTTTTGTATTGCCGGGTTAATAGCCATCCTGAGCATTAGCGAAGGATCTCACTCTGGTCACAACTTGTGAGATTCTTCGCTGCGCTCAGAATGACAGCCCGCAATCCGTAGTAAGAAACGTTATTTGCCAAACTCATAACACCGTTCCACCTTTAACAGTCGCCGGTTTGATATCTATAAAAGGCTGTTAATAAAAGTCACGGCAATCAGCAGCGGACAAACGTAGCGCACATAGCCCGGCCAGATTTTCCAAAACAGGCTGTGCTCTGCGTCGGACAAGCCCTGTTTGATTTCTTCCAGCAGCTTGTTGCGGTGCATTACCCAGCCCGCAAACAGGCACAGCAAAAGCCCCAGCATCGGTTGGCTGTATTTGGTGGTCAGGTCCACCACAAACCCGAAGACTGCATCGCCACTGAAAATAATAAGCGCGCTGATGGCAAAAATGACCCCGCCAACCAGCCAGGCGGTTTTGGGGCGAGGTTGATCGTGGTTTTCAACGCTGTAGGCCACTGGTACCTCCAGCATGGAAATAGACGAAGTGAGCGCCGCAATGGTCATCAGGGCAAAAAAGGCAAAAGCGAAAAACTGGCCAACAGCGCCCATGGTGGCAAACAGTGAAGGCAGGGTTTGGAAAATTAACCCGGGCCCGGCGACCAGTTCACCGTTATTGAAGATAGCCACACCATTGTTTTGCGCCACAAACATGGCAGGAATAATCAACAGACCCGCCATAAAAGCAATGCCGGTATCCACCACCGTAACAATGGCACCCAACTTGGGCAGGTTTTCCCGGTGGCTGATATAAGAGCCGTAAATCAGCATGGTGCCCACACCCAGAGACAGGGAGAAAAACGCCTGGCCCATGGCTTCCACCACAATGTTGGGGTTGGTGATCTGGGAGAAATCCGGCTTCAGGTAAAGCGCAAGGCCTTCAGCGGCCCCCTCTTGCAGTAGCACATAAACGATCAGCGCCCCCAGCAGCAGTAACAGCGATGGCATCAGGCGGCTGGACCATTTTTCAATGCCTTTTTCCACCCCTCGGCTGATCACCCAGATGGTCGCCAACGCAAACAGCAAGGTAAAAAACAGGCTGCGACTGGTGCTGCTTTCCACCAGCCAGCGGGCAACGCTGTCAGAGCCCAAAGCCGAGGCAATGGGCTCTGCCAGATGAGCAATCATCCAACCGGCCACAATGCTGTAAAAGCTCAAAATCAGGCTGGCCACCAGCACCGCATACAGGCCCGTAAACTTGCCCACCCGGGACATGGGCCCTTTGCCAGCCACCTGGCACAGCGCGCCCACCATATTGGCGCGGGTATGGCGGCCAATCACCAGTTCGGCCATCAGTGCCGGATAAGCGAGCACAAAGGCCAGAACAAAGTACAGCAGCACAAAAGCGCCGCCGCCATTTTCAGCGGTATTGGTGGGGAACCCCCACACGTTGCCCAGCCCCACCGCAGAACCGGCAGCAGCCATAATGAAGCCAAAGCGTGAAGAAAACTGACCGCGATCTGTACCCATGGTCTATCCTTTTGATTATAGTTTTTGGCAATCATACCGAAAAATAGATACTGTCTGACACCGAGATTTATATTCCATAAACTGAACGCCTGCTGGCAGCGGTTATCTAACAGCACTCAAAACCTTTTTAATGATAAGTGAGAAGCGTGAATGAAAGCATCCGACCTGTTTGTTAAGTGCCTGGAAGAAGAAGGCATAGAATATATTTTTGGCGTTCCCGGAGAGGAAAATGCCGATTTTATGATGTCCCTGGAACAGAGTGAGCAGATTCGTTTTATCCTCACTCGCCACGAACAGGGCGCGGCTTTTATGGCAGAAATTTATGGTCGCTTGACCGGTAACCCCGCCGGTTGCCTGGGCACATTGGGGCCGGGAGCCACCAATTTGATTACCGGCGTTGCCGACTCCAATATGGATCGCGCCCCCATGCTGGTGCTTACCGGCCAGGGGGCATCCACACGCTTGCACAAGGAATCCCATCAGGTGATGGATGTGGTGGGCATGTTTGCTCCGGTCACCAAGTGGGCCACTCAGGTGATTCACGCCGACAGCATTCCGGAAATTACCCGCAAAGCCGTGCGCCTGGCGCGTACCGAAAAGCCCGGTGCCGTTCACGTGGAGCTGCCGGAAGATATCGCCAAGTGGGAAACCGACAAAAAGCCCATGGCAGTGAAAAAATTCCGCCGTTCGGTGCCGGACGACAAAGCCATCGACCGCGCCTTTGAAAAAATCAAAAACGCCAAACGCCCGTTAATTGTTGCCGGCAACGGCTGTATTCGCCGCCGCGCCAGCAAGCAGCTACGTATGCTGTGCGACAAAACCGGCATTGGCGTAGTCAGCACCTTTATGGCCAAAGGCAGTGTGGATATGGATGCGGATTACTGCCTGTACACCATTGGCCTGGGCAGCAAGGATATTGTCTCCTGCGCGGTGGATGCCGCCGACCTGGTGATTGCCATTGGCTACGACATGGTGGAATACCACCCCAGCCTGTGGAACCCGGACGGTAACAAAGAAATTGTTCATATCGATTTTCTGCCTGCGGAAATCGACGAAAGTTACCACCCGGAAGTGGAAGTGGTGGGCGACCTTGCCCACGCCCTGTGGATGCTCAACGAGCGGGTAGACGCCGCCGGTGGCCTGGACTACGACCTCAGCCAGCAACAAGCGGTGCGCCGGGATATGTGGGCGGAGTTTACCGCCCACAAAGACGACGACACCGAAAATTCCATTCGCCCACAAAAAGTCCTGTGGGATTGCCGACAGGTCATGGGGCCGAACGATATTCTGTTGTCTGATGTGGGCGCCCACAAAATGTGGATTGCCCGCCACTACCAGTGCCACGAACCCAATACCTGCCTGATTCCCAACGGCTTCTGCTCCATGGGCTTTGCCCTGCCGGGGGCCATTGCCGCCTCTCTGGTGCACCCGGACAGGCGCGTTCTGGCCATTTGCGGTGACGCCGGTTTTATGATGAACGTGCAGGAAATGGAAACCGCCCGCCGCCTCAACAGCAACCTGGTGGTTATGGTGTGGGAAGACAATGCCTACGGCCTGATTGCCTGGAAACAGGATAATGAATTTGGCAAACACACCGAGCTGGATTTCGGCAACCCGGACTGGATTCAACTGGCTAATGCCTTTGGCTGGCACGGTCACTTTGTTGCCAACAGCCGCGACCTGGCGCAATCACTGGAGGCAGCCTTTAACGAATCCGGCCCCAGCCTGGTGGTAGTGCCCATTGACTATCGCGAGAATGGCATTCTGACCGAACGTTTGGGCAAGGTGACTTGTTCGATTTAACGCATACCACCATCTTGTCATTGCGAGCCGCCGTAGGCGGCGCGGCAATCTCAATGGGCTCGCTGCCAGGCTGTTGGAGATTGCTTCGCTTCGCTCGCAATGACGACATTTTCCCAGGTAACTACCCATGACCCAACACTTCCCCTTGTTGATCCACGGGGCCACAGATTCTGATGGATCCCTGGCCGTCGTCTCCCCCTACAGCGGTGAACAATTAGCCACTGTCGCCCTGGCCAACGAAAGCCATGTCGAACAGGCCCTGACTACCGCCTACGGCCTGTTTCGCGACCGCGACCAGTGGTTGTCGCTGGAGCAGCGCTTTGACATTCTGGGGGCAACCGCTGCATTGATGGCCGCCGATGCGGATGCCCTGGCCAAAGGAGCTGCCGCCGAAGGTGGCAAACCCTTGCTGGATTCCCGGGTAGAGGTGGAACGCGCCATAGAAGGGGTAAAGCTCTGCGCCGAGCATATCAGCCACAAAGCTGGTGAGGTGGTGCCCATGGTGCACTCCACGCGCATGGCCTTTACCCAGAAAGAGCCCATTGGTGTGGTGGTGGCGGTGAGTGCTTTTAACCACCCCCTCAATTTGATTGTGCATCAAGTAGGAGCGGCTGTGGCTGCCGGTTGCCCGGTGATTGTCAAACCCGCTCAGGATACCCCCTTGTCCTGTCTGCGTTTCGTGTCCCTGTTGCACAAAGCCGGATTGCCGCCCCAGTGGTGCCAGGTAGTGCTGCCGCACAATCGGGACCTGTCCACCGCTTTGGTAACGGACAAACGGGTGGGTTTTTTCTCCTTTATTGGCAGCGCCGGGGTAGGCTGGATGCTGCGCAGCAAACTCGCCCCCGGCACCCGCTGTGCCCTGGAACACGGCGGAGTGGCTCCGCTGATTGTGGACCACAGCGCCGACCTGGACAAAGTGATTCCGGCCCTGCTCAAAGGCGGCTTTTACCACGCCGGCCAGGTGTGCGTGTCGGTTCAGCGGGTGTACGTGCCCCAGGCCAGGCTGCAACAGGTGGCCCAAAAATTGGCCGCAGGCGCTAAACAATTGATCGTAGGCGACCCGCTGGCGGAAGACAGCGAAGTCGGGCCCCTGATCCGCCCCGCTGAAGTGGACCGGGTGCATCAATGGGTGCAGGAGGCACAACAACAGGGCGCAGAGCTGTTGGTCGGTGGCGAAAAACTCAGCAACAACTGTTACGCGCCAACGGTATTGGTAAACCCGCCGGACGATGCCGCCGTCAGTCAGCAGGAAGTGTTTGGCCCGGTGGTGTGCCTGTACAGTTTCGATAAAGTGGCCGATGCCATCGCCCGCGCCAACAGCCTGGATGTGGCTTTTCAGGCAGCGGTGTTCAGCCAGGACATCGACCGCGCCATGAGCATAGCCCGTCGCCTGGATGCCTCGGCCGTAATGATTAACGATCACACTGCCTTTCGTCACGATGGTATGCCGTTCGCGGGTTTGCGTCACTCCGGATTGGGAGTTGGTGGCATAGGTCACACTATTGATGAAATGCAGGTTGATAAAATGATGGTGATGCATATCACAGAGCGTTAAATTAACGCTTTGATACAGATAATAAAAACAACCACATACAAGGGACGGTTTTCACTATGACCATTGATGAAATCTTCAAGCGGGTTCAACAACTGCCTCCCGGATTGCCACAAATTGCCCAGGAGATTCTGCTGTTGTTTGACAGCAACAGCGATGTGGACCTGAAAGTCATCGCCAACAAAATCTCCCAGGACCAGGTAATCGCCGCCAAAGTGCTGCGCCTGGCCAATTCCGCCTATTTTGGCGGCGCCCGCAATGTGGCCACTCTCGATCAGGCAGTGGTACTGCTGGGTATGTCGGCACTGCGGACTCTGGTGGTGGCCTCCAGCGCCACCGGCATGTTCCCGGATATGCCCGGCTTCGACAAAGAGGCATTCTGGAAACACAGCTTTCAGGTGGCCAGCCTCAGTCAAAAATTGGCAAAAGCTGCCGGACTGGACGCCAATGTCGCTTTTATGTGCGGCATGCTGCACCGCATCGGCGACCTGCTGATTCGCCTGGCCAACCCGTCCCTGAGCGCAGATATAGACAGCTACGAAGAAATGGGTGCCTGCCGCGCCGAAAGCCAGAAAAATCTTATGGGCCTGGACTACGCCGAAGTGGGAGAGGCCCTGGCCGAGCGCTGGGACTTCCCGGAAGTGATTCAGCAAACCATTGCTTGCCAATTGGAACCCCAGGACTACGAAGGCGAAGAAAACTACGCCGCACTGCTGGCCGTGGCTGACCACCTGCTGTGTTCCGTTGCCAAAGGGCTGGATGAAAGCGATGAAGAATACTACCCGGAAGCGGCGGCCAGATTGCTGGCGCTGTCACGGGATAAGGTGCTGGATCGTTTGGAGGAAGTGGTAGAGGCCAGTGGGGAAGAACTGGTGGTTTGATGGCACTGCTATTTGTATTTGGCTGATTTAGGGGGCGTTCTCAATTAGTGAGCTGTTGCTGCTGGAGCCCATTTTGGCTCTCAGCTAGGCGCCGTGAGTGCTGTGTAGTCGCTCTACATGAGCGAACGGCAACACCGCTGAGGGACAAAATGGGCCCAGCCCTTCGGGTTGCGCCTGAAATGGCGCCATACTGCGTTATTCGTCGCTCATTTGGAATGACCAAACCACTCTCCTCATGCCTTGTCTGGCGCCATTTCAGGCGCAACAGCAATAACTCTCTAATTGAGAACGCCCCCTAGTAAAACTGCTAATAGTCAATATGCCATGAGAGATGCATACCTGAGATTTTTCGAATCTTGTTTGCCCAAAGAACAGTTATTTGCTTTTGGGTTGAGCGAACTTATTTCGTGCAAAACCGAAATTGTTGACATTGAGTGGCGCGAATTGCAAGAAGCTATATGGCAAAACCAGTCGGTGTATATTCGTAGCTTTGGCCGCAATGGGGCTGGATCACATCTTTTTGCTGACTTCTATAAATTAGCCATTGGCAATGACAAGGTGACGATTGACCCTACGAATAACGCCAGGCCGACAGAAGCGCTGCGCAATTTTACAGGATTCTCAAAAACACCAAAGCGTGGCTTTGAACTGCTTCGTAACTATCAGGTATCGCATGTTTTTGGGCGTACAAAGAATGTTTTTGCCTTCACTGCGCCATGGAATATTGTTTACATTCCAAAAATTCTTGACCCTTTTACGGGACATGAGGCTAAAGGTGATGCGGTGTCTGAATTCTCTGCTATGTTTCAGCGTGAGATGGCGAATCGATTTGAGCCACAGATTGAGTCATTTAATCAGATAATGGCAGACAGTGAATTTCAGTCAAACTGCTCACAAGCGATAGAGCAGATGACCCAATCTGGTAACTATGAGTCAGCAGATATCGACAAGTTTAAAAAGGCTCTTGAATATGAATTGTCGCCAATTAATGTTTAGGGAACATCTGATTAATTGATAAAGCAGCGCCAATTTCTGCAATTCAAAAATTCAGGTGCTCGTTTTCTCCAAATTTTGCGCAAATAACTCGATATTTACACATTTGTTTGCTTTGCTGG